>NZ_JBAURI010000525.1:0-4224 GCF_049581145.1 Bradyrhizobium sp. | reverse complement strand
CCAAGAGGCCGGGCCCGGTGCCGAGGTCGATCAGCGCAAGCGTCTTGGTGAAACCGAGCCGTCCTGAAACATCGCGAAAAAATTCGCCCGGATAAGGCTGCCGCAAATCCTCGTACAGCGGCACCGTGGTGGCAAAGCGTCCCATCGGGTGCGGGTGGTCCTTTCGGTTTGTGTCGGGCGGGCGCGGGATCGTGCGATAGCCGCACGCAGAAAGCGAATCACAGCGCGGCGGTTGCACGCGCGATGATGGCGCCTGGCGTGTGGCGGCGGTGTGGTCGTTACCGCGGCAGGCCGATCACTTTGCTGCTGCAGGGCTCACGGGAGGTGCGGCTGCGCAAGTCGTTGCGTGCAGGAGTTGAGAGCTTCCAGGGCGAATTGGCGTAATTCGCGCTATTGCGCGCCAATGCATCCGCGAGCGGGCTGCAGACATCGGTCTTTTTTCGTCATTCTTGCCCATGTCGCGCCGCCGTCTCACTTTTGCTTGCAGCGCGCTGCAATGAGCACGGACCGTTTCGTTCGAGAGGTGTGCCGTGCTTTCCTATCTGACCGCCGAAACCAGCTTTCTCCGATCGTTCGGCAACCGCAGCCTGCTGCTGCTGGTGTTGTGCGTGCTGACGCGGAGCGGCGAAAGCGTCGCGAAGGGGTCCGGGATCGGCGTCGCGCTCGACATCAACCCCGCCGTGATCGTCGTGTTCGGCCCCGTCCTCGCGCTCATTTTGTTGGTGTCGCTGAAACTGGAAGCGGACACGCTGCTGCTCGCGCGGGAAACCGCGCTGGACGAGACCATCAGCCTGCAGAGCGAGATCAGCCCCTGGCTCTATCTGTTGTTCAGCGTGCCGGCGGCGTCGGCCGCCTTCATGGCCGTGCAATTCATGCTGAAGCTCGTGCCGTCGAGGCCCGGCTGCGACAATTGGAGCGCGGCCAAGCAGCTCTCGGACACCGCGTTTCAGGGCGGGTCGGCCTCGGTCTATTGCATCGGTAACCTGAAGCAGGGCACGCCCTGGATCTATCCGCCGGCGCAGACCTATCTCTACATCGCATGCGTCGCCGCCTGCGCCTATCTGACCTGGCGCATCGCCATCGACTGGGCCAAGGCGCGCGGGGCGGTTGTCGAGACGAAAGCGGCAGAGAGCCAAGCGTGAGACCGCACTGCCCACTATTCGGTGCGAAGGCGGCTCGGCCCGAAAGATGGCTCACACCACAGAATGGATCGATTTCTGCGGGAACCATTTCAGCGGCACGCGGTTGCCTCGCGTTGCCTATCCACACACAGGAGGATGCCTTGGAAGGAAAGATTGCTGGACTATTGGGCGCGGTGGCCGCGCTCGGGACACTTGGATCTGCACAGGCCGCGCCTGCGCCGACCGACCCATTGCAGGCCAACTCTTACGCCGAGCTGCTGGAGCCGATCCCGAATGCCGGCGCCCTGCTGCTCGCCATCGACGAACAGAGCCCCGCCGCGGCATCCAGGACCGGTGAATTCCAGGTCGCAGAGCACCACCACCACCACCATCACCACCACGCCTACCGACGCCGCATCGTTGTGATCCCGCATCGGCGACATCACCATCATCACCACCATCATCACCACTGATTGGCGAGCGATCACATCGGCTCCGGAGCAATCCGGAGCCTTTTTGCTATCTGGCGTGATCGCGAGGCGTCTTGAGCCCGCGAGCCGCCCACTCGAGCCCAACCGGCCGCGCGAACGCGTCCCTGGCGTCATTGCGAGCGCAGCGAAGCAATCCATTTTTCCCCGCGGCATTACTCCTTTGGCGCGATGGATCGCTTCGCTGCGCTCGCAATGACGGAGTGCGGCATCAATAGCAGAGCAATTTCTAAACGTGCTGCCCGCCGTTGATATGGATCTCGGCGCCGTTCACGTAGGAACTGGTTTCCGTGCAGAGCACGTAGATGATCTTGGCCACCTCGTCGGGCGTGCCGAGCCGATGCAGCGGGATCTGCTGCTCGACGATCTTCTCGGTGCCGGGGGAAAGGATCGAGGTGTCGATCTCGCCGGGGGCGATCGAGTTGACGCGGACGCCGACGCGGCCGAAGTCGAACGCCATCTCGCGGGTCAGGGCTGCGAGCGCGGCCTTCGAGGTCGCGTAGGCCGCGCCCGCGAAGGGATGCACCCTGGAGCCCGCGATCGAGGTGACGTTGACGACCGAACCCTTCACCGCCTTCAATTCCTTGATCAGCCCGCGCGCCATCATGATCGGCGCGAAGAAGTTGACCCGGAACACGTGATTCCAGGTGTCGAGATCGGTATCGACCGAGCCGAGCCGCGCGCCGTTGCTGCCCTTCGGCGAGATCGCGGCGTTGTTGACCAGCGCGTGCAGCTCGCCGGCGTCGAGCCGCTCGCGGATCTCCGAGATCGCGCGCGTGGTGTCGCCGGGGTCGGCCAGGTCGACCTGGATGTGATCCTCCGGTCCGGCGCCCCATGGACATTCTTCGGGAAACGGGTGCCTCGAGCAGGTGATGACGCGCCAGCCGGCTGAGGAAAAGCGGATCACGGTGGCATGCCCGATACCGCGGCTGGCTCCGGTCAGGAGCATCGTGCGTCGCGGCGGCAGGTTGGATGAGCTCGGCATGAGGGTCTTTCGTTCAGGGATAAAGCCGCGTCTTGGACCAGGGCTGATCCGGCGTCTCGCGGCGAAATTCGATGCGGTCGTGCAGGCGGAACGGGCGGTCGTGCCAGAACTCGAAGCGCAGCGGGGCGATGCGCCAGCCGCTCCAGCCCGGCGGGCGCGGCACCTCGCCGATGAGGTAGCGGCCGGCAACCTTTGCGATCGCCTGCTCGAAGGCGAACCGGCTTTCCAGGGCTTGCGACTGCTTCGAGGCCCAGGCGCCGAGCTGGGCCTGCTTCGGCCGGCTGGCGAAATAGGCGTCGGCTTCGGCATCGGTCACCGGCGACACAGTGCCGCGGATCCGGACCTGCCGGCGCAGCGACTTCCAGTGAAACAGCAACGCCGCCTTGGGATTTGCGGCGAGTTCGCGGCCTTTCTGGCTCGCAATGTGACTGTAGAAGACAAAGCCCGTGGAATCATGGCCTTTCATCAGCACCATGCGCAGGTCGGGCAGGCCATCGGCGTCGACGGTCGCAAGCGCCATCGCATTCGGATCGTTCGGCTCGGACTTTGCGGCCTCCGAAAACCACTCGGTGAACAGCGCGAAGGGTTCCCCGGCCTCGGTGAAATCACCTGTTAACGGTGTCGGGTGTTTGATCGGGGTCGTGTCGGTCATTCCAGGAGCCCGTATTGCTGTCCGAGTTGCGTTCGTCCGCAGCCAAAGGCGCCAAGGCCGCGTTGCAGCGCCGGTTGAGTCCCGTCCTATATAGGGCATGGGGACGCGTTGGCCTATCGGCGATCGGGCCGAGGCTGGCTGCGGTTACAGTGATTCTCATCGGTGTGGCCTGCAGCGGCTGCAGCATGTCACGCGGGGCGTTCGCCAAAATGTCGGACAGCGACCTGCCGACCGGCTCGGTCAGCAATGCGAGCGGGCCGCAGCCGACCGACAGCGATCTCGCCTTCGCCCGCAATGCTGCCTCCGACGTGCTGACCAGGGGCAACAAGGACTCCAGCCAGCCGTGGGAAAATCCGCAGACCGGCGCGCGCGGCTCGGTGACGCCGGTGGCGGCGGCCTATGCCGACGACGATGGGCGCACCTGCCGTGATTTCCTGGCGAGCTATGTCAACGGCAAGACCGAAGCCTGGCTGCAGGGTGCGGCCTGTCAGAACGGCCACGGTCGCTGGGAAATCCACACCTTGAAGCCCTGGCGGCGCGGTTAGCTCGCTCATCCCCGTTGCAAAAATACAACGGGCACCCCAGATGAAACCGCAAGCGGGCAACACGCCCTTGGTCTATGATTCGATTTTCCCGTGAAGGAGATGTGACGGATGCGCGACCCCTATGAGGTCTTGGGGGTGCCGCGGAGCGCGAGCGCTGCGGCCATCAAGAGCGCCTATCGCAAGCTCGCCAAGAAGCACCACCCCGACTCGAACAAGAACGACCCGAAGGCTGCGGCGCGTTTTTCCGAGATCAACTCCGCCAACGAAATCCTCGGCGACGAGGACAAGCGCAAGGCGTTCGATCGCGGTGAGATCGACGCCGAGGGCAAGCCGCGCTTTCAGGGTTTTCCCGGCGGTGGTGGTGGTCGCGCCGGCGCCGGCGGCCCTGGCGGCTTCGAGAGCTATACCTTCCGCAGCGGTGGCGGCGCGGGCC
>NZ_JBAURI010000524.1:0-4875 GCF_049581145.1 Bradyrhizobium sp. | reverse complement strand
GACGGCAGGTTTCATGGAAGCCATCGTCTAACCCGCACAGTGGTTGGCGCGTCCGCCCAAGCCTGCGGTCGCATGGCATTAAGTCGCACAACCGGCTGCCGCGGAAGGGGGTTCAGGCATCATCGGGACAATCGCCCGATCAATTTCGGGCGAAACGCCATTTCGGCCTCCGCCGGGCGGGTTCACCCTCGCGCAAGCCATGTTCTTCCCGACTTCTTCCCGACAGAGAAATGTCATGACGCTCCGCAGCATATTTCCGGTCGCCGCCGTCGCCGTTCTGTGCTCTGCCGCCTCGCCCGCGTTCGCCGGTGACGGCGGCACTGAAACCCAACCAGCCATCTCGATTGCGATCGCGGAGCTGGATTACAGCGACACGTCCGGCGAGGCGAACGACCAGACGGCGGCGCATCGGCGGCGGCTGGACGCGTTCGGCGACGCGCTGCGGCGAGATCTCGCCGCGAGCGGCCGATTTCGCGTCGAGCCTCTGTCCTGCGGCACTGCGCCCTGTTCGTCGGCCTCCGCCCTCCTCGCGATCCAGCAGGCGGCGCGTGAAGCGGGCGCAAAACTCGTCGTCATCGGCGGCATCCACAAGATGAGCACGCTGGTTCAATGGGGCAAGTTCCAGATCGTCGATGAGGATTCGGGCCGGATTGTGCTGGACCGTCTCGTGACGTTTCGCGGCGACAGCGACGAGGCCTGGAGCCGGGCCGAGGCGTTCGTCGCCGGCGAAATCCTCGAGCTCCCAGCCAAGCCCGGCGTCGCGGGGACGCCGCCGATCAGGCTCGCGGTGTTCGAATTCGAGCTGGAGGACTTCAGCGGCGGCGCCGGCATCATTCCCGAAAGCCCCGACGACATCGAGCAGTTGAAGCGCGCCACCGAAACCGCGCGCCGGCTGATCACGCAGTCAGGAGCCTACACGCTGGTCGATCCCTCAGGCGCCACTGCGGACCCTGTCAAGCAACACGCCTTGCGGCAATGCGACGGCTGCGACGCCGCGATCGCGCTGAAGCTCGGCGCCGACCAATCCCTGGTCGGTATCGTGACGCGGATCTCGCGCACCGACTATGCGGTGAGCTACCGTCTTCGCGACGCTCACAGCGGCGCCGTCATCGCGGTCGCGCAGACCGACCTTCGCATCGGGGCAAACTATTCCTGGGACCGCGGCGCGGCCTGGCTGATCAGGCACAGGCTGCTGGAGAAGGCCGCGCAGGAGTGAAGGCCTTCGTCGGGCTCGATCGACAGGGCCAGCGGATCGAAGCGTTGGAGTACAAATTTCAGGAGCTCCTCCGAATACCAGGCAACGGCGGGGCTATCGCATATGACTCTTCCAGGAGCCGGCCGGACCCGACGCCCTTGCGCTGGGCCCGGCACGGCCGGCGGCGGGCTACTTCGGCGACTGGGCAGAAGGATTGAATAGTTTTTGGCCGTTCACCTGATATCCTCCGATCGCCTGCTGCCCCTCGGACGACACCAGCCAATCTGCGAACAGCTTTGCAGCGGCCAGCTTTGCGCCCGCATGCTTCTGAGGATTTAATTCGATCACGTCGTATCGATTGAGCAGACGGGGGTCGCCCTCTATGGCAACGACCAACGATCCCTTGTTGTTGAAGCTGAGCCAAGTGCCACGGTCGGATAACGTATATGCATCCATCGCACTGGCGGCGTTGAGTGCTTGACCCATGCCGCCGCCGATGTCGCGATACCATTTCTCCTTATTGAGCGCATCCGGGGTCTGGCCGGCGATCCTCCAAAGTCGTAGCTCGGCCGCGTTCGTGCCGCTGTTGTCGCCGCGCGATATGAAGGGCGCTTGCAAAGCGGCAATCGCCCTCAATGCAGCAACAGCGTCGCTGCCGCCCTTGACATGAGCCGGATCGGCGGCCGGCCCGACGATAATAAAATCATTCCATGCGATCTGTCGGCGTGTTGAGCCGTGGCCTTCATCCATGAATTGCTGTTCGGCATCCGGGTCGTGAACCAGCAAAAGATCGGCATCGCCTCTCCGCGCAGTGTCCAGAGCCTTGCCCGTGCCCTGCGCGACGACGTTGACCCTGATGCCAGTCCTGGCCGTGAACTGAGGGAGAATGATCGGCAATAACCCGGATGCTTCGACGGACGTCGTCGAGGCCAGCACGATCGATCGCTCTTCGGCAGAACTCGAATTAATGGCAGCCAGCACTGCGACCAGGGCCAGAACGTTCCGAAACTTCATCATACTTCATCACTCCCTGCAGTTCGCGCCGGTCCTGCCAATGCAAAGACGGTCGCGCTCACCGAAATGCTGATCCCGACCAGCACTGCGCCAAGAGCCAGAGCCAACGATAAGTCGCCTTGGCTCGTTTGAAGTGCAATGGCCGTGGTCATCGTTCTCGTCAAGCCGCGAATGTTGCCGCCGACCAGGATCACCGCGCCGACCTCCGAAACGGTGCGCCCGAAGCCCGCCAAAACGGCCGTCACCAGGTCTGCCCGAACGATCATCAGAATTTGCGGAATAGCCTGCAATCGCGTCGCGCCGTCGCTAGTCAGTTCATCGCCGTAACGCGCCCATGCCCTCTCGCCGGCGCGATGCACGAGCGCGGCGATGATCGGGATGGCGACGATACCCTGCGCGATCACCATGGCCGTTGGCGTGAAGAGCAGCCCGAGAAAGCCCAGTGGCCCGGAGTGGGAAAGCGCGAGATATAGAACGAGGCCTACAACGACCGGCGGTAGTCCAAAAAACGCATTGATCAGAACGACGATCAGGCGCCGCCCTCGAAAAGAGAAAATTGCAAGCGCGGTCCCGATCGGCAAGCTGACAGCTGTCGCGGCGAGCGTCGCTGCAAGGCTGACACTGATCGAAAGTCCGACAATCCCCGGGAAATCGCGCATTTGTCGATGGTCCGCTGCGGCATCGGCAGCACGTCTAGAGCGTTTTGCTATGACGTCAAATCGGAAAACTCTCCAGTCCACGGCGTCACTGGCGCATGATGGCTCCTGGTCGAATCGGTGCGCCCAGCGGTCGCTCGACCTCTCCCCTGCGAGGCCTCAAGGGCAGGGTAAGATCACCGCACCTGATGCGCGACCGGCGTCGCGGGCGGCGGAGGCTGTGAAGATGGACTGCATCCAGCCTGTGCTTCGGGTTTCGAACTTCGGCACGGTGGCGATCGGCCAACCCGGTTCAGATCACAGCCTGCTACAAACTCTTCCGATGCGCTTCACTTGCCCTCCCCTGGAGGGCCCCGTTGGGAGAGGTGAACTCCGTTCGCCGCCGCAGCTCGGGATGAGGTCAGAGAGTGTGAAAAACTGTTTGGGCCGCCGGACAGAAAATGGCGCTGCCCTGAGTTCCGAGACGCCACTGGCCAGCAAAATCCGGCCGACCCGGTTGCCATTCTGGCGATGCGTGGTCCATCATCGGCGATGGATTCGATCCAGCGCCTGCCCGCCTCGCTCACGCCGCTTGATATTGCGCTCGCGGCGTTGCTTCGCGGGCTCGAGCCCTCGACGGTCATTGAGCTCCCGCTGGGAGAAGCGGTCGGCTGCGTCGCGGCCGAGCTGCCGCCGCCGGCGGCGTATCCGCCGCACGATATCGCCGTGGTCGACGGCTGGGCATTGCGCGCCCGCGATCTGGTCGGCGCTTCCTCGTACACACCGCTGGCGCTGAGCATCCCGCCGCCCTGGGTCGAGGCGGGCGATCGAATCCCAAAAGGCTGCGACTGCGTGCTGGACGCCGATGCTGTCGACCAAACCGGTCCGATCATCCAGGTGCTGGCGGAAGCGATCCCGGGACAGGGCGTGCGCCGGATCGGGGGCGACCTGGCAGACGGCTTCGCTGTAACGGCCGGCTTGTGCTTTCGCCCGCTCGACCTGTTGGTCGCGGCGGCCGCCGGTTTGGAAAACATCAAAGTCCGCCGGCCGCGGCTCCGTCTGATCAATATTCCCGCGGCGGCTCGCAAGGCAACGACGGCGCCGCTCATTCGGGAATGCGCACGCGCCACTGGCACCGAAGTCGTGTTCGTCGAGGCCGCCTCACGTGACATGACGTCCATCGCCAAAACGCTCGATGCGACGGCTTGCGATCTGCTGATCACCATCGGAGGCTCCGGCGTGGGCCGCACCGATGCGACCATCGCCGCGCTGGCGCAACATGGCGAGGTGTTGGCGCACGGCATCGCACTGCAGCCCGGACGGACGTCGGCGATCGGCAGGATCGGCAACACGCCCGTCATTGCGCTGCCGGGGGGTGTGGATCTGGCCTTGGGAGCGTGGTGGGCATTGGCGCTGCCGACATTGGATCGATTGTCGGGGCGGCAACCGCGGCGAACAAAAACCCTGCCGCTGGCGCGCAAGATCGCCTCCAGCGTCGGTATCGCCGAAATCGCGGTGCTTTCCCGAAGGGACGACGGCTGGGTTCCGCTGGCGGTCGGCGAGCTCTCTTTCGCGGCCATTGTCGGCGCCGATGCGTGGCTGATGGTGCCCGGCGGCAGCGAGGGATTTGCTGCGGGAGCGCCGGTCGCTGCCTATATGTTGCGGGAGTGAGACGGTTCTCGACCTGCCCAAGCGCCATGACCAAGGCGCCATGACCAAGGCATCATGACCAACGCACCCTTGCCAAAGACCGGCGACAGCGTCGATCAGGATCAGTTCCTGACCATCCTGTCGCGCGAGGAAGCGCTCGAGCGCTTCGAAGCAGCCTTGTTTCCGCGGGAACTGCCCGGCGAGCCGCGCACGCTTGCCGACGTGCTCGGCTGTGCCCTATTGGAGGATGTGATCGCGCCGATCGACGTGCCGCCGTTCGATCGCTCCAATGTCGACGGCTTCGCGGTGCGTTCGGCCGACCTTGCGTCCGCCACGGAAGCCGCGCCGGCGCGCATGATTCTGAACGACGAAGTCATTGCC
>NZ_JBAURI010000523.1:0-1564 GCF_049581145.1 Bradyrhizobium sp. | reverse complement strand
CTCAGAGCGCCGATGAGCGCAGAGACCGAAGCCGCCCCACGCCCGCGCCGCTGGCTGGCCTATCTGCCGCTCGCGGTTTTCGCGGCCCTCGCTTGGCTCCTGTTCATGCGGCTCAACGCCGGCGATCCAGCGAGCATTCCCTCGACATTGATCGGCCAGTCCGCGCCGCGGCTCGACCTCCCCGGCCTCGACGGCGCGCCGGGACCGATCGACGCCGACTTGCGCTCAGGCCACGTGAGCGTGGTCAACATCTTCGCCTCGTGGTGCGAGCCCTGCCATTACGAGCATGAGTTCCTGATGACGCTCGCTGCCGATCCGTCGCTTCGCGCCAAGGGCGTCGCGATCTATGGCGTCGCGCAGAAGGATTCGGCCGAAAACATTCGCCGCTTCCTCGGCGCCAAGGGCGATCCTTACGCGAAGGTCGGACTCGACGGGGATGGACGCGCCGGGATCGACTGGGGGGTCTACGGCGTGCCGGAAACCTTCATCGTCAGAGGGGACGGGTCGTTGGCGTTCAAGCTGGTCGGCCCGATGACAGCTGCGACCTTGGAAAGCGAAGTCAAACCGCAGATCCTCAAGGCGATGAATTAGGGCGAAATCCCTTTTCCGCGAGGCCGACCCGCTCATCCCGGGCGGGTCCGTATTCGATCGCGCGATACTCGACTAAGGGTGCGGCCCCCAGAGGCGCAATTCATGCTCGGCGCGAAAGACGTTGCTATAGAGGCCGTTGATCCACTGCCGCCCGCTCGAGGTCACATTCAAATAGCGGATGGCGTCCTGAATGTAGGGGGACACCTTGTCCCAGTAGAATTGCGGATATTGGTCGACCATGTCCGCCGGCGATTCGTAGCCGAGTTGCCTCGTCAAGCCGATTTCGTCGAATTCGTGGTAGAGCGCATTGGCCTTCCTCAGATAATGCGGGTCGCCGAGCTGACCGACGAGGTCGGCGGCCCTGAGCAGCGCGGCCCATTCGCCGATTCCGTGGCCGGCAGGCGTGGAAGTGTATGGGAAGCTCGTGTGCTCGATCGCGCCCGCGATCAGTTCGCCGTCGAGTTCCTCGTCCGCGAGCCGATCCAGTACGAAGAGCTTGGACCGTTCGACGTGATATGGCGCGAGCGCAGCGTCGGATGCCCCGCGCGGCAATGTGACCTTTCGGCCGCTGGCGTCGATGACCAGGCCATCTTTGCCGTCCCCTTTGACGACCCCGCGGACGTATCCGATGTCGTGCGCGAGGCATGCGACGATGAAGTTCGAATACTCGACCGGGGTCGAGGCCGTGAGCAGCGCACGCCCCTTGAAGATATCGTGGCCGGCCAGGGTGATCAGCATCGTATGCTCGACGTTGTGGTAGAGGGCGTCGCTGTTGCCGATGCATTCGAGCGTGAGCTGCGCCGCGAACGGAATGATTTCGGCCAGGCGCGCATGTGAGCGCCCGAATGCATCCTTCGTGTCGGCGGCAAGGAACGAACTAAGCGCTTCCGCCGCCAGCTTGGGCAACGTGATCATGGACCGCCCCCGACGATAGAGCCAACGGGTGAACGCCGATTGCTGCGCGTAGCTCTAG
>NZ_JBAURI010000522.1:0-5755 GCF_049581145.1 Bradyrhizobium sp. | reverse complement strand
GAGCCGGCGCGGCGGCTCGCGCCAGGCGCCGGCGTTGCGACCGGCGATCATCCAGTAGACCAGGCCCGCGAGAATCCCGGCGCCGGTCATGATTTCGAGATGCCGTCGCACGATGCCCTCGAAGCGCATCGTATCGGGGTCGAACGGAACGAGACCGAGATAGCAGGCAAGCCCGACCAAGCCGCCGCCGACGGCGTAGGTCAGCGCGCCGCGGATGTAGAAGGCCTCGGTGATGGCCACCACGATCATGGCCGGGATCAGCGCGAAGCCGGAGACGAAGATGAAGCCGAAGCCCAGCACGATATCGAGCCCGCCCTGATCGACGGGCCGGGAGCCGAGACCGCTGAGTTCCGGAAACAGCACCGCGCCGACCACGACCATTCCCGCCACCATGCAGGCCGCGAGAAAGGCGAAGAAGATGACAAACAGGCGGCCGATCAGGGCCATGGGCTAATCCATCACCGAGGTGTCGATCGATCGCTCCGTCATGCCCGCTCGGGCTCCGCCATGACGACTGGGTGCGATGCTTTCATCTAGTCGGTCATCGCCATCGCGCGCAGCGCCTGCCGCTCGCGCGCCGACAATTTCTCGGTCTCCGACTTCAGCTGGCCGCAGGCGGCAAGGATGTCGCGGCCGCGCGGCGTGCGCACCGGCGAGGAGTAGCCGGCGTTGAAGATGTATTCGGAGAATTTCTCGATCTGGTTCCAGTCCGAGCACTCGTAGCGCGTGCCCGGCCACGGATTGAACGGGATCAGGTTGATCTTTGCCGGAATCCCCTTGAGAAGCCTGACAAGCAGTTTTGCGTCGTCGAGCGAGTCGTTGACCCCCTTCAGCATCACATATTCGAAGGTGATGCGCCGCGCATTCGATGCGGCCGGATAGTCGCGACAGGCCTGCAGCAATTCGGCAATCGGATATTTCCGGTTCAATGGCACCAGTTCATTGCGCAATTCGTCGCGCACCGCGTGCAGCGAAATCGCCAGCATGACGCCGATTTCCTCGCCGGTCCGGATGATGTTCGGCACCACGCCCGAGGTCGACAGCGTGATGCGCCGGCGCGAGATGCCGATGCCTTCATTGTCGGCGACGATCAAGAGCGCGTCGCGCACCGCCTCGAAATTGTACAGCGGCTCGCCCATCCCCATCATCACGACATTGGTGACCAGCCGACCGCCGCCAGGCGTGTCGCGGTCGGCCCAGTCGTTGAGGCGATCGCGCGCCACCATCACCTGGCCTGCGATCTCGCCTGCGGTCAGATTGCGCACCAGGCGCTGCGTGCCGGTATGGCAGAACGAGCAATTCAGCGTGCAGCCGACCTGCGAGGATACGCACAGCGTGCCGCGATCCGTCTCGGGGATATAGACGCATTCGACCTCGTGCGCCTGCTCGAGGTGATCGCCGCTCGGCAGCCGCAGCAGCCATTTTCGGGTGCCGTCGCTGGAGATCTGCTCGGCGACCACTTCGGGGCGATCGACGGTGAAATGATCCTTGAGCTGCGCGCGCGTCTCCTTGGAGATCGAGCTCATTTCATCGAAGGTCCTGGCGCCGCGGAAATAGATCCAGTGCCACAATTGCTGCGCCCGCATCTTGCGCTGCGCCGGCGCCACGCCGACCATCGCCAGTTGCTCGGCGAGCTCGGCGCGCGAAAGCCCGATCAGCGACGGCCTGGCCGGCGGCAGATAGCTTTCGAGCGGGACTTTTTCCAACGGCGCGGTAGCGGGCTGCGGAACAACCCCGGCCCGATGGATCATGGTGTCGGTCATGGCATACCAGATAGGCCTTCGAGCACGCGCTGGAAAGACGCCAAACGCATCCGTTGCGGCATTTTCCGAGCGTTAGCGCTTGCAATCCTGCGCGATCTTGTCGAGCGCCTGGGCGAGCCCCTTCAGTGAAAACGTATCGGTCGTCTCGGTGCCCTTGGCCGAGACGCCCTTGACGACGATTTCGCTGGCATGGCGCATGGCCTCGACCATGCGCTCCTCCTCGGCGGCGTTCTTGATCCACAGGCCGTCACCCTGGGTGTACATGGCGTAGCTCGCGCCGCCGACTTCGATGGTCGATTCCGAACCGGGCTTCAAGGCGTAACCGATCATGACCGAGACTTCGTTGACGACCTTCTCAGCGGGGCGGGTCGATATGAACGCATAGGCAGGATCGCGCGGACGGTTCGGCGGATTGGTCTTCGAGGTTGTCGGCTTTGCCAGCGCGAAGCACACCCGCTTGCCATTCGGCGCCGCCGAATACGCGCCCCAGGTGCCGAACTGGCCCATCAGGGTCGGCTCGGCGCTGCCGCCACCTGGCACGGACGGCCTCTGCTCCGGCCTGGGCGCCGATTTCGTCGCTTTGGGCGCAGCACTCTGCGCCAGCACGGGGCTCAATGCCCCGCACACCAGCACGCCTGACGCCAGCGCTGTCAGTATCCGCCGAAACACCATGATGAGACGTGATTCCCCCAAGCCTTGATTCGCCCATTATTGTGACTGGAAAATGGCCCGCCACCGTGCAGCCACATGCGGCGAGGCTTAGCCGGGAAACAGGGACTTGGAAAGGCAGTTGGGAATTCATCGTATATATCGCAAAATTTACCGTTTCGATCGCGCCGCCCGCTGCTGTTGCCACTGCGCATCAGTCCACTCCAGGAGATCCTCAGCTCCGGAACTGCGCAGATGCGCGCCACCATCCTGCACCACCATCTCACCGTTGATGTAAGCTGCCGAATCCGAAATCAGAAAGCTCGCGAGATCGGCCAGCTCACGATGCTCGCCGACGCGGCCGAGCGGATTTCGCAATGCCCAGCCCTGATCGCGACCCGTCGGCCGAAGCTGATCGGTCGCGCCCGGCGTTGGAAACGCGCCGGGCGCGATCGCGACGGTGCGGATCCCCTTCGGTCCCCATTCGACGGCGAGACTCTTGGTCATCGCGAGCACCGCCGACTTCGCCATCGCCGACGGCACGGTGAAGGCGCGGCCGGTGATCGTGGAGGTCGACAGGATGCTCAGCACCACGCCGCGACGCCCACTCTCGATCCAGCACCGGCCCGCCGCCAGGGTGCAGTAGAGAGTTCCATGCAGTGTCGGCGCCAGAATAGCATCGGCTGCACCGAACGACAAATGCTCGCTTTGCGCGATGAAGGTCGCAGCCGCATTGTTGACCAGCACATCGAGCGGCGCCGCGCCCCAGATTGTATCCATCATGGCCTCGACATTGGCGCCGTCGCGAAGATCGCAGCGGATCGCCGTGACGTTGCCGCCGCGGCTCGCGCGCATCGCAGCTGCGGTCGCCTCCAGCACCTCGAGCCTGCGGCCGCAGATCACCAGATCGGCGCCGAGCTCGAGAAAGCGGTCGGCCATCGCCGCCCCGAGCCCGGAGCCGCCGCCCGTCACCAGGATTCGCTTGCCCTTGAGCAGGCCTTGTTCAAACATCGTTTGCTTCCTCCGTGTCCGGCTTCCGGTATTGTCGCCCGGCTGCAAATCCGGCATGAATCCAGCAGCCCTCGACAGCCTATTGCGCCCAAAAATCAAAAATCAGGTGTATCCATGAAAGCCATTCTCTGCTCGCAATATTGCCAGCCCGACGATCTCGTGCTCGCCGACGTGCCGGATCCCGTGGCCGAGCCGGGACAAGCGGTGATCGCCATCAAGGCGGCCGCGCTGAATTTCTTCGACATCCTGATGATCCAGGGCAAATACCAGATCAAGCCGCCGTTCCCGTTCTCTCCGGCCGCCGAAGTCGCCGGAATCATCGAGAGCGTCGGCTCTGATGTCACCGACCTCAAGGTCGGCGACCGCGTAGTCGCCTCCTGCGGCCACAACGGCGCGCGGGAGAAGATCGCCTTGCCGGCCAACGCGATCGTGAAGATTCCCGACAATCTCGACTATGACCGCGCCGCCGGGATCATCATCATCTACGGCACCGCGCTGCATGCGCTGGAAGATCGCGCCAGTCCGATGCGAGGCGAGACCCTGGCGGTGCTGGGCGCCGCCGGCGGCACCGGCCTCGCGGCCTGCGAGCTCGGCAAGCTGATGGGACTCAAGGTGATCGCCTGCGCCTCATCGGATGCGAAGCTCGAATTCGCCAAGGCCCATGGCGCGGAGCTTGGGCTGAACTACGCCACGGAAGACCTCAAGGAGGGGTTGAGGCGGCTCACCGGGGGCAAGGGCTGCGATATCATCTTCGATCCCGTCGGCGGCAGCTATGCCGAAGCGGCGCTGCGTTCGATCGCGTGGCAAGGCCGCTTCCTCGTGATCGGCTTTGCCGCCGGCGACATTCCGAAAATGCCGCTCAATCTCGCACTGCTCAAAGGCTGCGACATCCGCGGCGTGTTCTGGGGCCACTGGGCGCGGCTCAATCCGGAGAAGAACCGCGCCAACCTGGAGAAGCTCGTAGCATGGACCGCCGAGGGCAAGATCACGTCGCATGTCGACCGCACTTTCCCGCTCGCGCAGACCGCCGACGCGTTGAAGGTTTTGGCCGGCCGTCAGGCGATGGGCAAGGTCATCCTGCATCCGTGATGACGCGCCCCGTGACATTATACCCGTAACAGAGCAAGCATATCCGTAACAGAGCAAGCGCGCGTCGCACGCGCGCTTGAGACTGACGTCGCCGATCGCCCCTGTTCGCGAGATGGAGTGATCTCAGGGCATCGCGTTCACGCGGTGGCCGCGTCGGAACGCGCGGGGACGAAGATATGGCCGATATCCCGCGTGCGCTCGTCCGCGGAATCAGGTCGCGCGGGTCGCGCGCACATCTCCATCGACCATAGTTGCATTTACCATGTTCGGCGAATCGCGATTAACCATATCGGCTGGCAAGCGCGCGCGACGGGTCGCGCAATTCATTGCAATCGTTCGGTTCCATTGAAAATCGAGCGCGATTCTGCACTTGGCTTTGTCGCTTCGCCGCAAAGAAATCAAAATTTGCCCCAATTCACTCCCGCTAAAGCCGCGTTTTAGTCTCATTCAACCCCTGAGTTCAGGGAAGGTTAAGGGGGCCTTTCCGCACAGAGCGCGAAGAGCGGGCAACTGCTGTCATGCCCCGATTTGTTGCGTCACAGTGAGTGGGGAACATCACCATGGCAGAACAAAAGCGACGATTTGGATCCCGCGATCCTCATGATGAGAAGTTCGGCGACAGTACGGGCCGCGAACGGGCCCGGCCGTACACGTTCGGGCGGACCGCGCGAACCGAGCGTATCCCGACCGATTCGGTTCCCCTGTTTCTCTCCGATTCCGACGAGCCGCCCGCATTGGCCGACCCGCGCTACGCCAATCAACATTATGCTGATGCAGGCCACGCCGAGGAGCCCTATGCGGAGGAGCCGTATCGAGAGGAGCAGTACCCGGACGAAGCCTACGAAGAAGAGGGTTCGTTCGCGCACGGTCTTGCCCATCCGCTGCGGAGCTATCGGCGCGCCAAGGTCTCGTTCCGGATCCTGATGGCGGTTCTGGCAGCCACGGGGGTCGCAATCCTGTTTGCGTTGTTCTCATCGGATGCCGCGCGCAACTTCGTCGAGAGCGCCAAGACCACGATCACATCCAGCTCGGCGGTGCCGCCTGCGATCGCGGAGACGGAACCCTCCTCACAACTGTCGGCGCAAGACATGCAGCTGAAGGATCCGACCCGAGCGTCGGCATCGTCTGCTGCTGTAAGCCCACCTGGGGACAGCAGCGGCGACACCCCGACGCTCGCGGCGGCTCCGTCGCGTAATGACATCACCTCGGCGTTCCAGAACGCGCTGCAGAGCCAGCCTCCCGCC
>NZ_JBAURI010000521.1:0-1740 GCF_049581145.1 Bradyrhizobium sp. | reverse complement strand
CGACATACCAAGGCGCGTCATCAGTGCTCGTCGCGCTGAGGCATTCCTCATAGGCTTCAGCGTAGTCGTCCCAGAATTCACGCTCCTTCACATCTGCGTCGCTGAATTTCCAGTTCTTATCGGGGTTGTCGATACGTTCGAGAAAGCGTTTGCGCTGTTCTTCCTTCGACAGGTGGAGAAAGACTTTGACGACGCGAGTCCCGTTGACGGTGAGGTGCTTTTCAAAATCGTTGATTGATCGATAGCGCTCACGCCATACCTTCGCGTCGTGATGCGGCGCATCCGGGATGGCCTCCCGGTGTAGAATGTCGGGATTCACGCGGACGACCAGGACTTCCTCGTAGTAGGATCGGTTGAAAATCGCGATCCGCCCGCGCTCCGGCAAATCCTGGGTGGTCCGCCAGAGAAAATCGTGCTCCAATTCGGCTTCCGTGGGCTGCTTGAAGCCGTAGACCCGGCAGCCCTGAGGGTTGACGCCTGACATCACATGACGGATCGCGCCGTCCTTTCCAGCCGCATCCGTCGCCTGGAGGATCAGCAAGATCGCGTGGCGATCGGAGGCGTAATGAAGATGCTGCATCGCGCTGAGCTTCGCGACGTGCTCTTCCAGCAGCGTCTCGTACTGTTCCTTGGATTTGTACACGGGGTCGACCTTCGTCGGCCATTTCGCAAGATGGACTTTATCGCCTTCCCGCACGCGATAGTCCTTGCAGTCGATCTTCATGTGCGTCCTTCCGGCGTCTGCTGCGGGTTCGTGTCGTCGATCGGCTCAGTCGGCGGCCTGCGCGGTCGGATCAGAAGGCGCCTTTGCTTTGACGCTCGGTTTGGGGGCAGCTTCGGTTTTAGCCTTAGGCGCGGCTCCGGTTTCAGGCGCCTTCACGGCCGCGATGGGCGCCTCAGTCTGGGTGATAGCCGCGGCGATCATGCGTCCGGCATCCTCCGGGTCTTTGATGAGGCCGGCCACGAGGAGGTCGCCGAGCGACGTGTCGAGCAAAGTCGCAATGCCGGTTTTGGCTTCAGGTTTAGGCCCGGTTTCGGGCTTGGGTTCAGCCTTGGCTTCAGGCTGGGGCGCCGCCTTGGCTTCGGGCCGGGGCGTTGCCTTGGCTTTCGGCTTGGGCTCGGCCTTTGCGTCCGGCTGGGGCGCAGCCTTCGCTTCAGACTGGGGCGCGGCCCCAGCTTCAGGCTTGGGCGCAGGCTTGGCTTCGGGCTCGCCCTTGGCTTCGAGCTTGCCCTTGGCTTCGAGCTTGGGTCCGGCCTCGGCGTCCGGCTTGGCGTCGTCGGCCTTGGCGTCTGGCGTGGAGCCCGGCGGCCCTGCGTTGGCTTCGGCTTTGGGCGCGCTTTTGGCGTCGGGCTGAGCAGCGGGTTTAGCGTTGTCGGCTCCGGCCTCAGGCTTGGCCTCAGCTTTAGTTGCGGGTTTGGCCTCCGCTTTGGCTTCGGGCCCGGTCTCGCCTTTGGCTTCCGGCTTTGCCTCAGCCTTGGCGTCAGGCTTGGCCTCAGTTTTGGCCTCAGGTTTCGGCGCGGGGTCGGCTTTGACACTATCGAGCAATTTATAGGCGAGCAGCTTCACCGGGTCTGTCACAAGGAACCAGGCGAAGGCGTAACCCCAAACGATCCCCGCATATTTCCAGCCAAGCGGCGTCACGAGCCAGGCGCCATATACGGAAATAAGCGTCGCCACGGTCTGAGTGCCTATTACCGCCGCCAACAATATCCACGCCGGGCGCGTGGACCACCACGGGC
>NZ_JBAURI010000520.1:0-1593 GCF_049581145.1 Bradyrhizobium sp. | reverse complement strand
GCCATAGACGTAAGCCGCGAGAGCGATCCACGCCGGCACGGGGAAGCCGAAAACATCCCCTTGGCCGAGCCAGATAAAATTTGTGTCGTACGAGACCGAGACCGACTGGTTCTGGGCGAGCAGCAGGCCGGTCCCGCTCGCCATCAGCATGCCCGACAAGGTCGCAATGAACGGCAGGATGCGCATGCGCGTCACCATGAAGCCGTTGATCACGCCGACCGCTGCGCCCACACCGAGTCCCCCGAGCAGACCGGGAAGCAGGCCGTAGGGCGAGAGCAGCGCCGAGACCACGCTCGCGCAGGCGGCCGTCGTGCCGACCGAAAGGTCGATGCCAGCCGTCATGATCACGAAGGCCATGCCGAGGCTGGTCAGCGCGAACATCGAATTGTAGCGCAGCACCGAAAGCACGTTATACGCGCCGAGGAAATGATCGTAGCGCAGCGCGCCGAACAGGATCAGCGCCACGAGCGCGATCAGCACCCGCTGCTGCGCCGCCCAGGCGATGCTGCTAGGGCGGGCCGGACCCACATTGGTCGTCGTCTGAACGCTCATGCGCTTCTTGCCCGCTGCTGCGACCAGACGGCGCCGGCGATGATCGCCCCCTTGACGACGAGCGCCGCCGCGTCCGGGACGCCGTTGGCGAGCAGCGTGTAGCGTAGGAGCTGGATCAGGAGGGCGCAGATCAGCGAGCCGACCACGCTCGCCTGTCCGCCGGTGAACGGCGTGCCGCCGACCGCGACCGCAGCAATCGCATCGAGCTCCATGCCCAGCCCGACCAGATTAGCGTCGCTCGACGAATTAATGGATATGACGACGAGCCCGGCGATTCCCGCGCAAAGTCCGCTGATGGCGTAGACCCAGCGTTTGACCGGGTTGACCGGAACGCCCGCAAGCCGCGCGGCGCGTTCGTTGCCGCCGATCGCGAGAATGTAACGACCAAACAGGGTTCGCTGGACCATCCAGGCCGCCAGGGCGACAAGGATGAGCATGACGATCACCTGAAACGGCACGCCGAAAACGCGACCGAGGCCGATGAATTGGAACGTCGGGTTGTGGAACGCCTGCAGATTGCCGTTGGTCAGCACCTGCCCGATGCCGCGGCCGGCGATGAACATCACCAGCGTGCCGACGATCGGTTGCACCTGGAAACGGGTGATGAACCAGCCGTTGAACAGACCGAGCAGCCCCGCGACCCCGATGGGGACGACGAAGGCGAGCGCAGTCCCGAGGGCCGGATGCGCGGCGCCGAACGCGCTCAAGAAGATGAGCGGCGCGAGCGCGCCGGCGATCGCCATCAGCGAGCCGACCGAAAGATCGATGCCGCCGGTCGCGATGACAAGCGTCATGCCGACCGAGACGATGACGATGGTCGCCACCTGAGTCAGGTTGACGTTGAGCGTCTGGAAGCTCGCGAAATGCGGCGTCCAGGCGAAATTGAACGCTAGCAGCGCGATCAGCGCCGTCAGCGCGGCGTAGCGACGGAAGAAGGCCAAAACGTCAGGCGCGGCGCTCTTGCTCGGAAGGGTCGGCGCGTCAGCCATTCGCCGTCTCCCCGGTCGCGGCGGGGTCCTCGTGCGCCATGGCGGCCATGAT
>NZ_JBAURI010000519.1:0-1663 GCF_049581145.1 Bradyrhizobium sp. | reverse complement strand
CATCTGGTGGATCAGAATGTTTCGCCGCGAGAGGCGACGATGCCACAGAAGCCGCTTACGGATTTATGGCTGCACTTTACCGGACCGGACATCGATAACGTGATGGTGCTGATTCGAGGCGTGCGGCAGATGAATGTGATCAAGGTGTCAGGGCAGTTGCGGCCGCTTGATTTGGTGCATCTGAGCGGACACTTTGGGATTCCGAAGGTGGATCCGAATGCCGTGATGGTGCCGGCGCCTCCGGGGAAGTGAAAAGGGCAGGGGATAGGGGATAGAGGGTAGGGGATAGAGACGGCCGAGCTACAGGGCGTAGCGCTCTACTTCGGCGAGGAGAGCTAGTTTGCGATCGGGGGGAAGGAAGCTGGCTTCGATGGAGTTGGCGGCCAGTTCGCGGAGCTGGTCGAGGGGGAACTCGAAGGTGCGGTGGGCGAGGAGATATTCGTCGAGCAGGTTGGCGCCGAAGAAGGGTGGGTCGTCGGAGTTGAGGGTGACCATGAGGCCCTCTTCGAAGTAGCGGCGGACGGGGTGGTCGTCGAGTGAAGGGCAACAACCGGTGCGCAGGTTGCTGGTGATGTTGAGCTCGAGGGGAATCTGGCGCTGGGCGAGGACTTCGATTAGATCCGGGTCGTCCTGGGCGGAGAGGGCGTGGCCGATGCGCTCGGCGCCGATGTTGACGGCAGCCCAGATGCTTTGCGGTCCGGTATTTTCGCCGGCGTGGCAGGTCAGGCGGAGGCCGGCGGCTTTCGCGTCCTGGTAGAGCTCGCGGAACTCGTGGGCGGGGCCGAGGAGCTCGTTGCCTCCAATGCCGATGCCGACGATGCTGGGGTAGAGCGGTTGGAGCTGGGCGGCTTTGCGGAAGACGCGGGCGCAGGCGTCGACGCCGAAGTGGCGGACGGCGTCGATGATCCAGAGGAGAGAGATATTGAAGTCGCGCTCGGCGCGGGTGCGGCCGCGTTCGATGGCGGCGATGACGAGGTCGACGTCGAGGCGGTCCTGCCAGTAAAGGATGCCGATGGAGATGTAGACCTCGGTGTGGCGGACGCCCTGGGCGGCGAGGTCGCGGAGCATGTTGTAGGTGATGAGCTCGTAGTCGGAGGGGGTGTGGAGGCGGGTGGTGACGGCTTTGAAGCAGAGCAGGAAGCTGGGGAAGTCGTGGTAGGAGTAGACGCCGCGCGCTTCGGCGAGGGTGTGAGGGGTGGGGTCGTTACGCTTGGAGAGTTCGACTAGGGTTTCCGGGGTGATGGAACCCTCGAGGTGGAGGTGGAGCTCGGCTTTGGGGAGCCCGCGCAGCCAGGTTTCCGGGTCGGGCTGATCGGCTTTGGGGATCTGTCGGGCGCGTGCCATTGGATTAGTGTAGTCAATTGCGCGGGCAAGGCGGGGATTGGGTCAGGCGCGGAAGTGGCTGCCGCTGCGGATGGCGATGGCCGAACCTTCGGCGAGGAGGACGTGGTCGGGGATGCGCTGGGTGAGGGGAGCGAAGGCGGGTCCGTAGAGGGAGCCGAAGTCGGCCTGGATGTGGGCCGAGCGGAGGGGGTAGGTTTGCCATTGGGGATGGGCTACGCCGTACTCGCCGGTGCTGCCGTTGCGTCGTTTGGTGTAGCCCCAGTAATGCTCGGTGATGAACTCCTCGAGGCTGTTGGGGGCGATGGGTTCGGGTGTGGGC
>NZ_JBAURI010000518.1:0-1598 GCF_049581145.1 Bradyrhizobium sp. | reverse complement strand
GCCTCAGGCAGGCCGAGCTCGCGGCCGAGGGCACGCACCTCGTCCTTGAACAATTCGCGCAACGGCTCGACGAGCTTCATCTGCATCCGCTCGGGCAAGCCGCCGACGTTGTGGTGGCTCTTGATCGTCACCGACGGGCCGCCGGAAAACGACACGCTCTCGATCACGTCGGGATAAAGCGTGCCCTGCGCCAGAAACTCGACCGGCCCCCGGCCGTCGCTCGCGATCCGGCGCGCTTCGGCGTCGAACACGTCGATGAACAGCTTGCCGATCGTCTTGCGTTTGGCTTCGGGGTCGTCGACGCCTTCGAGCGCCTGTAGGAATTCATCGGCCGCGTCGACATGGGCGAGCGGAATGTTGAAGTGGCCACGGAACAGGCTCACGAC
Organism: Bradyrhizobium sp.; assembly: GCF_049581145.1. Classification (GTDB taxonomy): domain Bacteria; phylum Pseudomonadota; class Alphaproteobacteria; order Rhizobiales; family Xanthobacteraceae; genus Bradyrhizobium. Next base: position 1,212 of record NZ_JBAURI010000518.1, on the reverse strand, counting down.
TTCGTCCGCTTCCCCCTGCCGGAGTAGCCCGTGATCGACGAAGACGCAGGTCAGCTGATCGCCGATCGCCTCGTGGATCAGGACCGCCGCGACCGCCGAATCGACCCCGCCCGAGAGGCCGCAGATGACGCGTGATTTTCCGACCTTCGCGCGGATGCGGGCGATCTCCTCATCGCGGAAGGCGGCCATCGTCCAGTCGCCTTTGAGGCCCGTGATCTTATGGAGGAAATTGGCAAGGAGCCGCGCGCCGTCGGGCGTATGGACGACCTCGGGGTGGAACATGGTCGTGTAGTAGCGGCGGGCTTCGTCGGCGACGACCGCGTAGGGCGCGTTCTCCGACACGGCGTAGACACGGAAGCCTTCGGGCAGCCGGGTCACCCGGTCGCCGTGGCTCATCCACACCGGGTAGCGGCCGCCCACTTGCCAGACGCCGTCGAAGAGGGCTGAGGGCGCGAGGATCTCGACCTCGGCCCGGCCGAATTCAGCGGCATGGCCGCTCTCGACCTTGCCGCCGAGCTGCTCGCACAATGTCTGTTGCCCGTAGCAGATGGCGAGGATTGGAACCCCGCTCTTGAAGATCTCCGGCGGCGCGCGCGGACTACCTTCCTCCGGAACCGACGCCGGCCCGCCGGAGAAGATGACCGCCCGCGGCTTGAGCCGCGCGAACGCTTCGCCCGATTTCGAGAACGGGTGGATCTCGCAATAGACGCCGCCCTCGCGGACGCGCCGCGCGATCAACTGCGTGACCTGCGAGCCGAAATCGACGATGAGGACGAGGTCATGGCCCATGCGGCTCATGTGGCGCAAAGCGCGCTGAGTCGCAATGGCGGCGGGTCAGGCTTCTTGCAGCGCCCGGATCAGCTAGGATTTCGTCGGCCGTCACCAGCTTCCCAGCGAGCGACAGTTCGGCGAAGGCCTCGGGAAGGATGCGCGCGGCCATCGTCGCCAGCGTCTCGCGCAGAGACGCCTGGGCGTGGAACGCCCGCGGCGACGCATTGAGGAGCGCGACCGGCTTGCCGGCAAAGGTCTCGCTCGCCACCAGCCAGTCGAGGGCGTTCTTCAGAACGCCGGGAACGCCGTGGGCATATTCCGGGGCGGCGATGATGAGCGCGTCGCTCGCGCCCACAAGCGCCCGCAGCGTCGCGACCGGCTCGGGCTTATGTCCATCCTCGACGTCGTCGTCAGGGTTGAACGGCGGCAGAAGGCCAAGGT
>NZ_JBAURI010000517.1:0-5840 GCF_049581145.1 Bradyrhizobium sp. | reverse complement strand
GCAACGCGCCGGCCGACGGTTGCAGCCACGCTGCGGTGCACCTGGTCGACCAGCGCTGCCTTGACGTTGGCGCCGTCGGCGCGGGAGGCCCGGCGCGTCAGATGCGACAGCGCGACCGGGCTATCGCTCCATACGAAACGGACCGGCGGTTGTAAGCCGGCGGCACGATAAGCCAGCCGCCCGCCCTCCTCGGCGGCGTCACGGTCCGCGGGCTCCGTCGACCTGCGGATCGCCACCCACCGCGCGCGATAGCGGCTCAGCGCGGCGCTCTGCTCGGAGGTGAGTGCAGCATCGACCTCAGTCGGCAAGGATGCGCGCATCCCGTGGTCCGAGCTCGCGCTGCCGGCGCACCCGATAGGTGCCCTGCCGCAGCGTGATCGGTGCATGTTCCTGATGCGTCACCCATGCATAGGCCGAACCAACCTGGAGATGTCCGACATAAAGCCCCGCCGGAATGTCCCGGGCCAGCCTGTCGTCGCGAAACAGCTTCACCCTCTCCCGGATCGCGTGGCTGTGGCCGGTGGCCTCACCTTCCAGGAGCACCATCGCCGCGCCTTCGGCATTTTCCGCAACCGCGCCAGAGGGCGCCACATCGTCCACCCGCTCGAGCAGCAGGTCACCTTGTGCGAAGATCTCGGTCATCGTGCCATCTCCTTGATGCTCAAACACCCGTCGTGGGTGCCAGTGCCTGGATTGCTTGCTCCCTGGAGCGCAATGGGGTCCAACCCGCCACCGCGCTCTCTCTTTATTGTTTTGCGCGTGATCCTAGCCGAAACCGCGATCGCCCCGCAATAAACCTGCCGGGAAGCGGATGCCTTGCGGATCAGGCTCGCGCGCCACGCCCGCGATCGGGACAGCCGGCGCGCCCTGAATGGCGCGCCGGCTGGTCTACACGTCACTGCACCACTTCGCCATGCAGCGCGAGGTCGAGACCTTCGCGTTCGATGTCCGACGACACCCGCAGGCCCACGAACATCTTGATCACGAACAGGATGATCAGACTGACCACCGCGTCATAGACGAAGACGGTGGCAACGCCGATGCATTGATTGAAGAACTGCCCGACATTGCCTTCCAGGGCACCCGCCGTGCCGCCATATTGCTCGACCGCGAACACGCCGGTGAGCAGCGCGCCGACGATGCCGCCGATCGCATGCACACCAAAGCAGTCCAGCGCGTCGTCATAGCTGAACATGTGCTTCAGCCCGGTGCAGCCCCAGTAGCACACGACGCCCGCCGCGACGCCGATCGCAAAGCCGCCGACCGGCCCGACGAAGCCGGATGCCGGCGTGATCGCGACGAGGCCCGCGACCGCGCCCGAGCAGATGCCAACCACCGTCGGCTTGCCCTTCAGCGCCCATTCCACCAGCATCCAGGTGAAACCGGCAACCGCGGTCGCGATCTGCGTCACCAGCATGGCCATGCCGGCCTGCATTCCCGCCGTGACGGCCGAGCCGGCATTGAAACCGAACCAGCCGACCCACAATAGCGAGGCGCCGATGAAGGTCAGCACCATGTTGTGCGCCGGGCCCGAGTCGGTGCGCTTGCCGAGCATGATGGCGCACATCAGCCCGGCGACGCCGGCGTTAATATGCACGACGGTGCCGCCGGCGAAATCGAGCACCTTGACCCAAGCCGCATCGTTGCCCGACGAGAAGATGCCGTCGGGACCCCAGACCCAGTGCGCGATCGGCGCGTAGACGACGATCGCCCACACGCCGATGAACCAGAGCATGGCCGAGAATTTCATCCGCTCGGCAAAGGCGCCAGCGATCAGCGCCGGCGTTATGATGGCGAAGGTCATCTGGAAACAGATATAGACGCTTTCAGGGATGGTCGGGGCCAACGGATTGGGATTGCCGATGCCGCCCTTGCCGATGTCGCTCAGGATGTCCTTGAGGAACATCCGATCGAGCCCGCCGATGAAGGGCGTGCCGGGGCGGAAGGCCAGGCTGTAGGTCACGGCCGCGAACAGGATGGTGATCAGACAGGTGACGGCGAAGCTCGTCATCACGGTGTCGCCGACGTTCTTCTTGCGCACCATGCCGCCATAGAACAGGCCAAGCCCGGGGACCGTCATCATCAGCACCAGCGCGACCGACGTGAGCATCCATGCGGTATCGCCAGAATTCGGCGTGCAGTTCTCCAGAATCTTGCCACCGCAGGCCGCCGGGGCCGCGTCCTGCGCGAATGCGATGTCAGCGAATGCGAGATAGAGGACCACGATCCCCAAAAGTAAGGCTCCAAGTGTCACGAGCCGTCGATGCGCGTACTTCCCCAATTCCATCGTCTTCTCCTCGTCCCAAGAGAGTTTCAATGCGTGGTTTGGTGTGAGTTCTGCGGTGTGGTCGAGTTGCGTGCCAGGTCGTCCCAACAACGCCCGTACCAACGCGCTGCCCGTCCGCCTGAAGACGGCGGCGGGGTCTATCCCAATTTTTGGCGCGACATTTGAGGCGCTCGATGCTGCGGCAAAGCCGTCGAGCTCGGATAGACTTGGATTAGCGACGACTGGCCGCATGGTTATCGGCGTTTCCCTTGACGCCAAGGGCCGGACAACGTCCACGACGCCTCCGCCTCTCGTTCTTACTTTAGGATGAGTCAAGAATTATGCCATCTGCGATGCAGAGCTAAGCCACTGAATCGCCTGCAGGGCTGCATTCGCATTTATGGCAGGCAGGCTGACCCTTGCTCTTTTTGACCGCAAATGCAGCCCAAAAAATTAGCAATTGCGTAACCTTCGCGCAGGTCACGCCGGTAATAAAATCCGGTCGGGTCGGTATTGTACGGCAGCACGTTCAAGAGCGCTTAAACATATTCACGTTATCAAACATAGCGGGCGCTTCGCCCCGTCGCCGTTTTGCCATCCGCAGGACTCTGATGACCGATCACCCATCTCTCCGATCACGCCTGGAATTCATCGGCATCGACCGCGCGACGCGCGAGGCGCTCCGCGAATTGCAGCCGCTGATCGCCAAGGCGCTGCCGTCCGTCCTCGACCGGTTCCATGCGCATATCGCCAGGTTTCCCGAGCTGGCCAAACTCTTCCCCATCGAGGCAAATGTCCGTCACGCCAGACAGGCCCAGATCGAGCACTGGAGCGAGATCGCGACCGGCAGGTTCGACGAGGCCTACGTCAAGTCGGTGACCCGGATCGGCGCGGCGCATTGCCGGCTGGGCATCGCGCCGAGCTGGTACATCGGCGGCTATTCCATGATCGTGACCGGATTGCTCGAAGCCATCGAGGCCGAGATCGGCAATGGCTGGTTCGACGGCCGCGCGGCGCGCGTCAACAAGGCCAGACTCCTGGGCGCGATCACCCGCGCGGCGATGCTCGACATGGATCTGTCGATTTCGGTCTACCTGGAGGCGGCCAAGCAGCAGTACCAGACGGCGGTCCGAAGCCTGACCGGCAGTTTCGAGACCGCGGTCCATGAGATCATCACGACCGTCGCCACCGCTTCGGGCAAGCTGGAGACATCGGCGGGCAGCCTGACCACGACCGCGGAGGCGACCCAGCAGCTTTCGGTGGCGGTGGCATCCGCCTCCGACCGCGTCTCCTCCAATGTCCAGTCGGTGGCATCCGCCGCAGAGCAGATGGCATCCTCCGTCGACGAGATCGGCCGGCAGGTCGCGGAATCGACCAGCATCGCGGAAGACGCGGTGCGCCAGGCCGAGCAGACTGATGCCGGCATCGGCGAATTGTCCCGCACGGCCGAGCGCATTGGCGACGTGCTGAAGCTGATCACGTCGATCGCGGGACAGACCAACCTTCTGGCGCTGAACGCCACCATCGAGGCGGCGCGGGCCGGCGATGCCGGCCGCGGCTTTGCGGTGGTGGCCTCGGAGGTCAAGGCCCTGGCCTCGCAGACCGCCAAGGCGACCGAGGAAATTGGCCAGCAGATCGTCGGCATCCAGACCGCGACGCAGGCGTCGGTCGCGGCGATCAAAAAAATCAGCGGCACCATCCGCCAGATGTCCGACATCGCCGCCGGAATCGCAAAGGCCGTCGAGCTGCAGGGCGCCACCACCAAGGACATCTCGCGCAATGTCCGCGAGGTCGTCGGCGGCACCGCCAAGGTCGCCACCAGCATCACCGAAGTCAACCGCGGCGCCGGCGCAACCGGCTCGGCCTCCACCGAAGTGCTGGACTCGGCGCACGCGCTCACCAAGGAGAGCGACCGACTCAAGCTGGAGGTGGACAAATTTTTGCAAGCGGTGCGGGCGGCGTGATCGGGCGGCTGGCCGGGGGGGGGGAAGTTGAATTGCGGGACAGTGCGAATTGTTCGGCCGGTGCCGAGGTTCGGCTCAGCGACGATATTCTGGATCCAGATCGATCAAATCGTCCCGCCGGGTGTCGACACTGCCTTGAACGAGGCCAATTACAACCCGTCCGCCCTTCTGAATGAAGGGTTGCGTCGTCGGCCGATATCGGACCGCACCGCCGCGGAGCGATAGCCAAGCGGCATGGCGATACCGCCGCCATCGCCGTCAAGACGCGCCGCGTGGCACTTTCACAAAAGCCAGACGCACGTCGCGATGATTGCGAAAATTCCAAGCGCCAACACGGCGGTATCCAGAATGACGCCAATGATCAGCTCACCCCACGGGGATAAGAGCCGCGCCATCGCCAGCAACGCAAACATGGGGAACAACGCTTCGCTAGACTAACACACAGGAAATTGCCTTCCGGCAATGTCAAGTTGAACTGTTCCGGTGTTATTACGGTGTCGTCAAGATTCTTCCGCAGAAAGATCGTGATTGTCTCATTTTAGACAGCACGGCGCCGCGTCTTGTCGTCTACGCCATCGCGAGGGCGCCGCGTCGGTCGGACTTTGCCTGATATGCGGCCAAATCTTTGCAGATTCGCAACCCCCTGAAGGAGAATTTTCGGTGCAACGGCGCCCCGTTCGACGTTATGCGTCAGCATTACTTCCCCTTGCTCCTCAGTCCTCAGTCAGCGAGGTGGATTGATCGGGATGATTCGCGCGGACGAGATCGGCCGGCCCCTATTCGAGCAGCATCGCTCCATCAAGAGATCATGAGCGCGCGTTCGTATCGCGCGACGGTGGGCAAAGTCATTCATGGACCGCAAACCGCGTTATAGGCGCAGGGTGCGTTCAGCTGACACCTAACAAAACGCGCTGTTGCTGACGGGACGACGCGTTTCGCGTTCCGACATCACGATGCCGGTCCGCGGCAACGAAATCGAGTTAGTCACCAGAGAGCCGACTGCTCGTGGAGCGCACTGCGCTTCAACGAGATCGAGGCAACGCAACGTGCGGCCCACCTGCAACAATGATTGGAGGCGGTCCGCGTCAGCCGGAAATAAGGCCCTCAGGGTGCACAATTTCCGAACCGGGCGGGCACTTCAGTTCGGTCCCGAATAGCCTTTGCGGAAAACCGTTCAAAAGCCGAGCAGCGCGAGGCCAACCCAGGCAAACACAAACATCGAGCAGGTGATCGCCGCAGCCGACGCCAAGGCTGCGATGGATTTCAGCAGTCGCATGGATAGATCTCCCATAACCGAACTCTACTCCAGGATCTGTCCTCAATGATGGCGGGAACTCGCGTCGATGAACAAAGTAGCAAGCTGTGGCGGCACTGCTACATCGCGGGATCGCCGGCTCGCTAATCCAGTAAGATTCCGGGGTTGTGAGAGGAGTGCAAAAGGAAGATACCATCGCGCAGGTTGAGACTCCAGAATGGAGGCCGCGTGAGTAAGCATCATCGTATCCAGAGCCAGGATATCCTTCGCCAGCGACGTGATCGCAGAGCCAGGGTTTGCCACTATGGCCTGTTCGACAGCGCCGGTTGCGCCCAAGTTCTGCACCTGCTCCACC
>NZ_JBAURI010000516.1:0-1927 GCF_049581145.1 Bradyrhizobium sp. | reverse complement strand
CTTTACGCGACGGGCGGCAACGCCACCATCTATTACGGCCTCGGCGTCACCGAACACAGCCAGGGCTCGACCACCGTGATCGCGATCGCAAACCTCGCCATGGCGACCGGCAATATCGGCCGCCCCGGCGTCGGCGTGAACCCGCTGCGCGGCCAGAACAACGTGCAGGGTTCCTGCGACATGGGCTCGTTCCCGCACGAATTGCCCGGCTACCGGCATATCTCGACGGATGCGGTGCGCGATGCCTTCGAGGCGGTCTGGCACGTCAAGCTCGATTCCGAACCGGGGCTGCGCATTCCCAACATGTTCGACGCGGCGATCGAGGGCAGCTTCAAGGGTCTCTACGTCCAGGGCGAGGACATCCTGCAATCCGATCCCAACACCTCGCATGTGGTGGCGGCGCTGTCGCTGATGGAATGCATCATCGTCCACGATCTCTTCCTCAACGAGACCGCGAACTACGCCCACGTCTTCCTGCCGGGATCGACCTTCCTGGAGAAGGACGGCACCTTCACCAATGCCGAGCGGCGCATCCAGCGCGTCCGCAAGGTCATGAGCCCCCGCAACGGCCTGGCCGATTGGGAAGTGACGATCGGCCTTGCGAAAGCCATGGGCTTCGAAATGGCCTACACGCATCCCTCCGAGATCATGGACGAGATCGCCGCGCTGACGCCGACCTTTGCCGGGGTCTCCTACGCCAAGCTCGACGAACTCGGTTCGGTGCAATGGCCCTGCAACGACAAGACGCCCGAGGGAACGCCGGTCATGCATATCGACGGCTTCGTGCGCGGCAAGGGCAAATTCGTCATCACCGAGTATATCGCGACCGACGAACGCACCGGCCCGCGCTTCCCGCTGCTTCTGACCACCGGCCGCATCCTCAGCCAGTACAATGTCGGCGCCCAGACCCGCCGCACCGAGAACATCGTCTGGCACGAGGAAGACCGGCTCGAGATCCATCCCCACGATGCCGAGCAGCGCGGGGTCCGCGACGGCGACTGGGTCCGGCTGGTCAGCCGGGCCGGCGAGACCACCTTGCGCGCGCTGATCACCGAACGCGTGGCGCCGGGCGTGGTCTACACCACCTTCCATCATCCACTGACGCAGGCCAACGTGATCACCACCGACTATTCCGACTGGGCCACCAATTGCCCGGAATACAAGGTCACGGCCGTGCAGATTTCGCCGTCGAACGGCCCGTCGGACTGGCAGAAGGCTTATGATCAGCAGGCGCGGCACTCGCGCCGCGTTCGGCCCGCGGCCGAAGCGGCGGAGTAGCGGCGTGCGCGGTCCGGTCCAGAAGGTTGTTCGCAGGGTCTGGCGCGACGGCGGCTTCGCCGCGGGCACGCGTCTGATCCCCGAGGAGACCGCGATCGCGCTGACCTATAATGGCGGCACCTATGCCGTGATGATGGCGACGCCGCGCGATCTCGAGGATTTTGCGATCGGCTTCAGCCGCAATGAAGGCATCGTGCAATCGGCCGACGAGATCGTGTCGCTCGATGTCGTCGATCTCGACGACGGCCTGGAATTGCGGATGTGGCTCAGGCCCGACAGGGCCGAATACCTCAGCCAGCGGCGGCGCCATATCGCGGGTCCGACCGGCTGCGGCATCTGCGGCATCGAGTCGATCACCGAGGCCGTGCGTCCGGCCGCAACCGTGCCGCAAGGCCAATGCTTTGCGCCCTGCGACATCATGGCCGCGATGGCGAGCCTGCCGCCGCTGCAGCCGATCAATGTCGAGACCCGCGCGGTTCATGCGGCGGCGTTCTGGACCCCTGCCCGCGGCGTTGTGCGCCTGCGCGAGGACGTCGGCCGCCACAATGCGCTGGATAAATTGGCCGGCGCGCTGGCGCGGGCGTCCGTCGCCACAGCCGAAGGCGCGGTGCTGCTGACCAGCCGCGTTTCGGTCGAGATGGTGCAGAAG
>NZ_JBAURI010000515.1:0-3767 GCF_049581145.1 Bradyrhizobium sp. | reverse complement strand
ACGGACGTCTGGCAACAGCCGAACCGCTACGGGAAGCGTCTTGACTCGATCTCGGATGAATTCGAGGCGCCCATCATCTCCCCAAGACAGCGCGAGCAGGATCTCTCGGCAATCATGACGCCGCACGAAGTCAGCGACGGAATCAATAATCCGAGCGTCTGCCGCCGCGCGCCTTGAAGAATCGTCTTCTCGACTCAATGTAAAGCGATTGACTTCAGCCGCACCGAACAGAATCAGCAGATCTTGCGGCCCCAGCGCAGCCAACTCATTGAACTCGCCCATCAGCACGGCATCTCGGCGTCCGATTGCTCCGCGCGAAACGGCCGCCGCCAAGGCGCCCTTTGTAACCTTGCGCACCGCCAGCAAACCGATCGGCGCAGTCACATAAAATACGACAAACGCGCCGCGAGAATAGTCAACGCCAATCTTGAGAAGGAATGCGAGGAACGCGAGCAATAAACCCGTCGTCGTCCAGCAGATCAGTACCTCGGCAACCTCGACCCGCGGTTTTGCGCTTTCTGGAAAATCGTAGTAGCCGCTCCGATTCATGCGCAATATATGGATGAAACTTGCAAGCAGGCCGACCGCGCAATGCGGCATGATGCTGGGCACCGGATAGCCCGCCAACCATTGGTAACCAATCCCGCCTGCCAGACTCGATAGCAGAATCACGAATGCGTCGACCGTGGCGAGAACAAAAGGAATCGCGTCGCTGGAGAAAATCGCCGGCGGTTGCCTCGAGGCGTCCTCGAGCTGGCTCAATTCATCGCGAATATCCGAGCCGATCGACATAATTTCCTACGCCAACTTTCTTCAGAGCTATGAATTTCGCACTATTTATTACGCATGATTTTATTCTGCATTACAGCATTAACAAAACACCAAATACCACCTTCTTCTGAAATCACACATTAATTCTTTCCGACGAAATGGAATGTTCGCAAGCAAATTTCGAATATCCTCATATGAAATTAACCCTTTGATCGACGCGAAACATATGCCGAGTCAAGATGGGACGCAACATTAATATCTTGGACCGGATCCCGATTTAAAGGGGCTTCGCAGGTGCGACCACCGGCCCGACGGCATTTGATTTTCAACGGCCATGGCGCGCCGAGCAAAGCCTATTCGAAGCGTCCAGAGCCACACCGCCGGTCATCAAGCTGAGACCTCAACCCCGCGCCTTTGCGCCAGCAAAGAGTTCCTTGTTTCAGATGGCCCGACCGCAACTCCAGGTTTCGGTCGCACTATCAGAGGCTAAAGCGGGCTGCGAACTTTTCGCATCAGGCTTTTCGGATTTGTTTTCGTCGGATTAGTCGACCCGCGAGGTCGCAGAGAATGATTTCTGGACGCGAGTGCGCACAGCCGCGCCGCTGGAACTTCACCCAATTTCGCCGCTTGATTTGTCGACCGCATGATCGAGCGTTCGCGATTCAAGCATTGATTGGACCAGCGCCGGATCGGCACGCGAACGGGACAAACCGAGCGAGCCGGCCATATTGAGATTGGACCCAAGATCGAGAATGCCGGATTGAGGGGCGCCATGCCCCATGCTCATGCCTTAATTCCAACGGCACGATTCATGAATTCTCCCGCCCCAGACCTGAATTTGGTCAGAAAGCGAGAAAGGTAATGAAAGAGTTCAACAACCTCGATGATGCGCCGCAGCATCGTACAACGGATCAGAGCGTGGCTGTCCGTTTCACGAAAAATTAACGAGGGCTGCGGGAAACTAGCCACGGCGCCGTCGTTGGTTGCTTGCCGGGGCGCAACTGCAGGCTGAGCGGAGGGAGCCCGAAACCATGACTTTGCTCGTAACGGTCAGTTTGCTGGTGGGCGCGCTGCTGGCGCAGCGCTTCAGGGTCATGGTGTTGATCCCAGCAAGCGTGATTGTGCTCGTCCTTGCGTTCGCGACCGGGGTAACCCCCGCTCATACGGCCTGGTCGACGGTCCTGGTGGGCGCCATCGCAGCTATCAGCATGCAGATCGGTTATCTTGTTATTGGAACCGGCATTCGTTACGTCTTGACGGGCGCCTTCTCGGGCAGGTCAACAGAGCTCAGCTCCGGCACCGTCTCAACGTCGTCGCGGTATCATGCGCGCTAGACACGGTGGCTTCGTACTGGATTTCACCGCGATTTTGGTTACCAATAAAGCTTGATCCGGGCGCAACGCTCGGCGCCTATCTTCTGGGTCTGTGGCGGCGCAGGTACCAGCGCGGGCGGCGGCACTTCTGGCAAAAAGACCGATCGAAACGCTGGTCGGACCGGCCCTTGGCCGCACCATCCAGCGTGGGACGCGCGTCAGAGTCTTAACGTACTTCGTGGATATCCGACTGAACCCGGTGCAGGGTTGCATAGCGGCCCCCCTTTTTGATCAGCTCATCGTGCGTCCCGTCCTCCACCAGCCGGCCACGATCGATCGTGATGATCCGATGGCTTCGGCGTACGGTCGAAAGACGGTGCGCGATGACGAATACGGTGCGTCCCTGGGCGATGCGCTGCATGTTGTCCTGAATGACGCGCTCGCTTTCATAGTCCAGCGCGCTGGTGGCTTCGTCGAAGATCAGAATCCGGGGGTTGGTCACCAGTGCCCGCGCGATCGCGATGCGCTGACGCTGCCCGCCTGACAGGCTGGCGCCGCGCTCGCCGACGATGGTGTCATAGCCTTCCGGAAGCTCCAGGATGAAATCGTGGGCGCCCGCGAGCTTGGCCGCTTCGACGACCTGTTCGATCGGCATAGCCGGATCCGGCAACGCAATGTTGTCGCGAATGGATTGATTGAAAAGCACGTTCTCCTGCAGCACCGCTCCGATCTGGCGACGCAGCCACGAGGTATCCACCATCGCGAGGTCGACGCCATCAACCAGCACGCGTCCCCGTTCGGGAATGTAGAGGCGCTGGATGAGCTTGGCGACGGTGCTCTTGCCGGAGCCCGAGGGTCCAACGATGCCGACGACCTGTCCGGCGGACACACTGAAGCTGACGTCGTGCAACACCTCGGGGCCGTCGAGGCGGTAACGAAACAGAACATGATCGAACGTCACGTCCCCGCGGATGGACGGCAGGGCGGCGCGCGCCGGATTGAACCGGGGCTCGGGCGGCGTGTTGAGAATGTCGCCCAGCCGATCCACCGACAGCCTGGCCTGGTGGAAGTCCTGCCAGACCTGTGCTAGCCGCAGCACCGGCTGACTCACACGTCCCGCCAGCATATTGAATGCGACCAGTTCGCCGACGGTCAGGCTGCCGGAGATAACCAGGCGAGCTCCAAAATACAGAATGCCGGCCATCACGATCTTGTTGACCAATTGCACGCTGTTGCTCGCCGTGTTGCCCAGCCGCAAGACCCGGAAACTTGATGCCACATAGCCCGCGAGCTGTTCTTCCCAGCGTCGCTGCATCTGCGGCTCGACCGCCATCGCCTTCAGCGTCTCGACTCCGGTGACGCATTCGACGAGAAAGGCCTGATTTTCCGCCCCGCGCCTGAATTTCTCGTCGAGCAACTGGCGAAATCGCGATGTCGCTCCTGCGGAAATCCCCACATAGAGCGGGAAACCAGCAAGGACAACACCTGTTAATAGCGGCGAGTAGAGAAACATGACGCCAAGAAAGACAAAGGTGAAGAACAGATCGATCACCAGCGTCAACGCGGAGCTGGTGAGAAAAGTCCGGATGCTTTCCAGCTCACGCACCCTCGCTACGGAATCGCCGACGCGACGGGCCTGAAAATAGGCCGTGGGCAGGGCCAGCAAATGCTGGAATAGCCGCG
>NZ_JBAURI010000514.1:0-2929 GCF_049581145.1 Bradyrhizobium sp. | reverse complement strand
GGACGAGCGCGCCCAGGCCGCGCCGTTGCCGCGCCGGCTCGAGGATCTCGTGATCTATGAACTGCATGTCGGCTCGCTCGCGATGGGACGGTCGGGGGCCGGCGCGTTGTCGGACGCGATCCGGCTGCTCGACAACCATCTCGTGCCGCTCGGCGTCAACGCCGTCGAACTGCTGCCGGTCGCGGAATTTGGCGGGCGTGATGAATGGGGCTATGGCAACTCGCACGAATTTGCCGTCGGCGCGCGGGTCGGCGGCTGGGATGAACTGAAGCAGTTCGTGCGCGAATGCCACGCACGCGGCGTCGTCGTCATCCTCGACGTGGTCTACAACCACTTCCGCTCGCCGAGTTTTCGCGCGCAATGGCTGTACGATTCTCCCTCGGATGCGGAGAACATGTATTACTGGTTCGAGGGCAGCGGGCCGCCTGGCGGCGGCTACCTCGACAACATGTCGACCGGATATGCGCCGAGGACCTCGGCGGAGATGGTCCGAAAATATTTCGTCAGCAGCGCGGCCTATTTCGTCCAGGAATTCCACATCGACGGTTTTCGGGTCGATCTGCCCCAGGCGCTCTACGCGTTCAATGTTCTGCATGCCGACAATGCGAAGCCGGTCGAAAATGCCAATCGCTTCGGCGCCAAGCTGCTGCGGGAGTGGACGCGAACCCTGCACATGATCAACCCCGCACTGTTCCTGATCGCCGAAGATCATTCGGGCGACGAGAAGGTGACGGCCTCGCCGGACAATGGCGGCTTCGGGTTTGACGCCACCTGGTACGCTGCGTTCTACCACGACCTGGTCGGCACCCCCCGGGGTTCGGGCGCGTGCCTGATTGCAGGCGCCGGACGGGGAGACAACGCTCCGCTGCGGATCGATTGGTTTGCCGGCACGCTGGGCTGGTCCGGGCATCAGAGGATCGTCTACCACATCTCGCATGACGAGGCCGGCAACTCGGAAGGATCGCATCGGACTCTGGTCGAAGCGGTGAACGGGCCGGACAATCTGTCCGCCGCGCGATGGTGGGCCGAAGCCCGGACCCGGGTGGCGTTCGGCATGAGCGTGCTGTCCGCCGGCACGCCGATGTTCCTGTTCGGCGAGGAGATCGGCGCCTGCGCGGACTTCCGCTACAATGATTTCGTCGGCCATCGCGAGGACATCGAGGGCCTGCGGCGCGGCACCGGTGCAAAGCTGTTCCGGTTCTTCCGCGACATCATCGCATTCCGCCAGGCCAATGCATCGGTACGCGCCCGCCAGATCGAGATCCTTGCCACCAATAACGAAGATCGTACCCTGCTATTCCGGCGCAACGGCGCGGAGCAGGATCTGCTGGTCTTGATGAGTCTGAACAACGCGCCGTTCCGGGCCGGATATGGTTTTCATGGCACGTCCTTGCCGGACGGCCGCTGGCACGAAGTCTTCAACAGCGACTCGACGATCTATGGCGGCAACAATATCGGCAATCTCGGCAACGAGCTGGTGTCGTCGGCTGGATCGATCACGGCGACGCTGCCGGCAGCGGGATTCATCGTCTGCCGGCGGGCTTGATCGTGCCGCGCATACGACGTCATTCCGGGATGGTCCGAAGGACCAGACCCGGAATCTCGAGATTCTCCGATGTGCAACGTACATCGGATTCCGATGCGGAGCCGTCATCGGGCCGCGCTTCGCGCGGAGGCGGTGGCATCGCCCCGGGATGACGCGAAGAGAATGAGCGTTCTAATCGAACAGGCTCGATACCGACTCTTCGGCGGCGGTGCGGCCGATCGCTTCGGCGATCAGCGAGCCGATCGACAGCGTGCGGATGTTCGGCGCCTTGCGCACCGCTTCGGTCGGCTGGATCGAATCGGTGATGACCAGTTCCTTGAGCCGAGAGGCCGTGATGCGGGTCACCGCGCCGCCGGACAGCACGCCGTGGCTGATATAGGCGTAGACGTCCTTGGCGCCGTTGGCGAGCAGCGCATCGGCGGCGTTGACCAGTGTGCCGCCGGAATCGACGATGTCGTCGACCAGGATGCAGGTATAGCCGGCGCAATCGCCGATCACGTTCATCACCTCGGATTCGCCGGCGCGTTCGCGCCGCTTGTCGATGATGGCGAGCGGCGTGTTGATGCGTTTGGCGAGCCCGCGGGCGCGCACCACGCCGCCGACATCGGGCGACACCACGATGACATTGGAAAGGTCGAAGCGTTCGCGGATGTCGCGCACCATCACCGGCGACGCGAAGAGATTGTCGGTTGGGATGTCGAAGAAGCCCTGGATCTGCAAGGCGTGCAGGTCGAGCGTCATGACGCGGTCGGCGCCGGCATGGGTGATCAGGTTTGCGACCAGCTTGGCGGAAATCGGCGTGCGCGAGCCGGATTTGCGATCCTGCCGGGCGTAGCCGAAATAGGGCACCACCGCGGTGATGCGGCGAGCGGATGCGCGCCGCAGCGCATCGGTGATGATCAACAGCTCCATCAGATGGTCGTTGGCGGGAAACGACGTCGACTGGATGATGAAGACGTCCGAGCCGCGGACGTTCTCCTGGATTTCGACGAAGATTTCCATGTCGGCGAAACGCCGAACCACCGCCTTGGTGAGCGGCAGTCCGAGGTCGCCCGCGATCGCCTGGGCCAGCACCGGATTGGAATTGCCGGCAACGAGCTTGATGGAGCCGTTCTTGGCCGACATCGAGATTTCTCCCCGCGTCTTGCTGGAGACAATATTCAGCATATCGGGATACCTGGACCGGCTGACTTCGACGAGCGATGCAATATCAGGGCGATAGCGTGGCTGGCAACCCGCTCCCCCGGTTTTCCCGGGCAAAAATGCCGGAGTTGCCTAAGGATATGGCTAATGGGGCTAATGGTCAGTGTAGCTGAGCGCGGCCATGCTGTCGCCGGCCGGGGCCGGCCGGTCCGCGCGCGCGACCGCAGGGTTGCGTTTGTC
>NZ_JBAURI010000513.1:0-1949 GCF_049581145.1 Bradyrhizobium sp. | reverse complement strand
GAGTAGAGCTGATGCCCGATCTCCTGTTCGAACTGTTCTCCGAGGAAATTCCCGCGCGCATGCAGGCGAAGGCGGCCGACGATCTGCGCCGCATGGTGACCGACCGGTTGGTCTCAGAGGGCCTGGTCTATGAAGGCGCCAAGGCGTTCGCGACGCCGCGGCGGTTGGCGCTCACCGTGCACGGCATTCCGGCGCGGCAATCCGACCTGAAGGAAGAGCGCAGGGGACCGCGCGTCGGCGGACCTGATGCCGCGATCCAGGGATTTCTGAAGGCGACCGGCCTTGGCTCGATCGAAGAGGCAAAAGTCCAGCGCGATCCCAAGAAGGGCGATTTCTATATCGCGCTGATCGAAAAGCCCGGCCGCGCCGCGCTGGAGGTGCTCGCCGAAATGCTGCCGGTCATCATCCGCACCTTCCCATGGCCGAAATCGATGCGCTGGGGCGAGCGCTCGGCGCGATCGAGCGCGCTGACCTGGGTGCGGCCGCTGCACGCGATCACCGCGACCTTCGGGCTCGAGACCGAGGAGCCCGACGTGGTGACATTCTCGGTCGACGGCATCGCGGCCGGCCAGACCACGTTCGGCCACCGCTTCATGGCGCCGGCTGCGATCAGCGTGCGCCGCTTCGAGGATTACGAAGCCAAGCTGCTCGACGCCAAGGTCGTGCTCGATCCGGAGCGCCGCAGGGATACCATCGTCACCGACGCCAAGCAGCTGGCGTTCGCTCAAGGCTTTGAGCTGGTCGAGGACCAGGCGCTGCTCGACGAGGTCTCGGGCCTGGTCGAATGGCCGGTGGTGCTGATGGGGTCGTTCGATGCGCAGTTTCTCGCGATTCCCGCCGAGGTGATCCGCGCCACCATCCGCAACAACCAGAAATGCTTTGTGGTGCGCGATCCCAAGACGGGAAAGCTCGCCAACAAGTTCATCCTCACCGCCAACATCGAGGCCAGTGACGGCGGCAAGACCATCGTCGCCGGCAACGAGCGCGTGATCCGCGCCCGGCTGTCGGATGCGAAGTTCTTCTATGAGAGCGACCTGAAGGTCAGGCTCGAAGAGCGGCTGCCGAAATTCGAGGGAATCGTGTTTCACGAGAAGCTCGGCACCCAGGGCGAGCGGATCGCGCGGATCGAGAGCCTCGCGGCCGAGATCGCGCCCCTGGTGGGCGCCGATGTCGAGCAGGCCAGGCGCGCCGCAAAACTCGCGAAAGCCGATCTGCTCACCGAGGTGGTCGGCGAATTCCCGGAGCTGCAGGGCCTGATGGGAAAATACTACGCGCTGGCGCAGGGCGAGGATGCCTCCGTCGCCGCTGCCAGCGAAGAGCACTACAAGCCGCAGGGGCCGACCGATCGCGTGCCGACCGATCCTGTGAGCGTCGCCGTGGCGCTGGCGGACAAGATCGACACGCTGGTCGGATTCTGGACGATCGACGAGAAGCCGACCGGGAGCAAGGACCCATACGCCCTGCGCAGGGCGGCGCTAGGGGTGATCCGAATCCTGCTGGACCAGCACCGCCGTCTGCCTTTGACCGCTATCCTCGAAGCGTCGATTGGCTTGCAGATCATGCGCGGCGAGGCCCGGCTTGAAAATATTATAGATGCGTTGCGCGATCCGGCTCGAGACCCCTCGTTCCTGCGAAAACATCCATCGACGTCTGAATCGTATCTCGCGGCGCTGATTGCAGATCTGCTTTCCTTCTTCGCCGATCGCCTGAAGGTCCAGCTGCGCGAGCAGGGCGCGCGGCACGATCTCGTCGATGCCGTGTTCGCGCTCGGAGATCAGGACGACCTCCTGATGGTGGTCCGCCGCGTCGAGGCGCTCGGCAAGTTCCTGGACAGCGACGACGGCAAGAACCTGCTGGCCGGGACCAAGCGCGCCAGCAATATCCTCGCGATCGAGGAGAAGAAGGACAAGCGCAGTTTTGACGGCGCCCCGAACCCTGCGCTCTATGGC
>NZ_JBAURI010000512.1:0-4251 GCF_049581145.1 Bradyrhizobium sp. | reverse complement strand
CTCGAATGTCAGCGAGATGTTTTGCGCATCGACCACAAGTCGCCTGGGCGAGGGTTTGGGGCTCGCGTCTGAAACCGCGGTCAAAGGTTTGGAAGCCGAGGGCACCAGGGTCAGGTTAGCTCCGTGATCGACCGGGCGAGGCCTCGCGACCGGTGCTTTGGCAGGTTGGATTGGCTTGATCGACGCCATCTTTGGATTGTGGCAAAAGCCGGAAGCCAAGGCTCGCCCAATGTTTACGCACGCCGGCAGAATAATGAGCAGCGATTCGCTGGATTTCAATGCAAATCCGGTGCTTTACCGGCCCCGCGGCTTTTGACTTGTGGACAGGTGCGACGGATACTTGCGTCTTAACTTTGGCGTATCCAAAACGAATGCAGGTCCCGAGCGCGCATATGAAGCCTGCTCCCTTTAAATATGTCGCAGCTTCGTCCCTCGATCACGCTCTCTCCCTCAAGGCCGAATATGGCGACGAAGCCAGATTCCTCGCGGGCGGCCAGAGTCTGATACCGGCGATGAACTTCCGGCTGGCGCGGCCCGCCGTGCTGATCGACATCAATGGGTTGGCGGACTGTGCCGGCGTGCACCGGGCAGCCGGGAAGGGCGTCAGCGTCGGCGCGCTGACGCGCTATCGCGCCCTCGAAAACGACCGGGATTTCCTCAACGCCTGTCCGCTGTTCGCCGACGCGCTTCCCCATATCGCGCACCCGCAGATCCGCAATCGCGGCACCATTGGCGGCAACCTGTCCCATGCCGATCCGGCGTCCGAACTGCCGGCGGTCGCAACCGCGATGCAGGCGCTGATGCGGATCAGGTCGGTATCCGGCGAGCGGGAGGTCGCAGCGTCGGAATTTTTCGCCGGCCTTTTGACGACCGATATCGCAGCCGACGAGATGCTGGTGGAGATCAGCTTTCCCGAAGCGGCGCCACGATCGGCGTCGTGCTTCATGGAAGTCGCGCGCCGGCGCGGCGATTTCGCGCTGTGCGGTGTCGCGGCCGTGGTCACGCTTGATGACGACGGGCGCTGCGCGAATCTGCGGCTGGCGCTGTGTGGCGTCGGCGAAACCCCGGTCGACGCCAGCGAGGCCTGCGCTGCGCTGATCGGGCAATTCCTGACCGACAAAGCGATCGGAGCGGCCGCCGCGGCAGTGCCAAGTGCGATCGAACCTTCCGGCAATGTTCATGCAACTCCCGACTACCAGCGGCACATCGCCGGCGTCCTGACCCGGCGCGCGATCACCACCGCGCACCACCGGATCGGTCATGCCGCCTGACCGCCACGACATCGACCTGTCCGTGAACGGCACGCGGTACCGCCGCGCCGTCGAATCCCGCATGCTGCTGTCGGACTTCCTGCGCCACGAATTGCAGCTCGCCGGCACCCATGTCGGTTGCGAGCATGGCGTCTGCGGTGCCTGCACCGTGCTGCTCGACGGCTTGCCGGTGCGCGCCTGCCTGATGCTCGCCGTACAGGCCAATGGCCATGAACTGTCGACGGTGGAGGGGCTTGCGAGCGAAGCCGGTGAGCTGCATCCGATTCAGCAGGCGATGCACACCCATCACGGCCTGCAGTGCGGCTATTGCACACCGGGAATCCTGATGACGATGACGGCGTTTTTGAAGGACCACCCCGCGCCGACGGAAGCCGAGCTGCGCGAGGCGTTGTCCGGCAATCTCTGCCGCTGCACCGGTTATCAGAATATCGTCGATGCCATGCTGGCGGCGGCGCAGGCGATGCGGGTCGCGGCGCCATGACCACGCGGTTCTTTGGCGCGCCGATCAAACGCAACGAGGACAGGAAGCTCCTGACCGGGCAGGCGCTGTTCATCGACGATGTCGAACTGCCGGGCATGCTGCACGCCGCGTTCCTGCGCAGCCAGGCGGCGCACGCCCGGATCAAGCGGATCGACGCATCGGCGGCCTTGCAGCGCCCGGGCGTGATCGCGGTCTATACCGCCGATGATTACGGCGCATACTGCCAGCCCGGCCCGCTGCTGGTGCCGCCGCCGCCCATTCCCGAGATCGTCTTCAACCTGCGCACGCATATGCCGCTCGCCAAGGACAAGGTCCGCTACGCCGGCGAGCCGCTCGCCGTCGTCGTCGGCGAAAGCCGCTACATCGCCGAGGACGCGCTCGACGATATCCTGGTCGATCTGGAGACGCTGCCGGCGGTGGTCGATCTCGAAGCCGCGCTGGCGAAGGGCGCGGCGTCCGTTCATGACGATCTCGGCACCAATGTCGCCGCCCATGTCCGGCAGAGCAAAGGCGATTATCGCAAGGCAGCCGCCAAGGCCGATCTCGTGCTCAAGCGCCGCTTTCATTACGAGCACGGCATCTCCTCGCCGATCGAAACCCGCGGCGTGGTCGCGCAATGGGATGCGCGCGGTCAGCACTTGACGGTCTGGGACACCACGCAGGCGCCCGTGTTCGTCCGCAACGGCCTTGCCGCCATGCTCGGTCTCGGCGAGCGCCAGGTGCGGGTGATCGCGCCCTTTGTCGGCGGCGGGTTCGGGCCGAAGATCATGATGTTCTATCCGGAAGAGGCCGCGCTGCCCTGGATCTCCATGCGGCTCAACCGCCCGGTGAAATGGATCGAGGACCGGCTGGAGCATTTCGTCGCGACCACGCATGAACGCGGCCAGATCCACGACGCCGAGATCGCTATGTCCGAGGATGGCCGCATCCTCGGCGTCAAGGACGTCTTCCTGCACGACACCGGCGCCTATAATCCGTACGGGCTGACGGTACCGATCAACAGCCAGTGCACCTTGCTCGGGCCCTATGTGATCCCGTCCTACGACAGCACGTTTACCGCCGTCTTCACCACGCTGCCGATCGTGACGCCCTATCGCGGCGCCGGCCGTCAGCACGGCGTGTTCGTGATCGAGCGGCTGCTGGATCTTGCGGCGCGCGAACTGGACATCGATCGCGCCGAAATCAGGCGCCGCAATCTGATTCCGGCCGACGCCTTTCCGTATCGGAACGAGATCATCTATCAGGACTTTCAGCCGCTGGAATATGACAGCGGCAATTACGAGCCGGTGCTCGACAAGGCACTCGAGCTGATCGGCTATGACGCGTTCATCAAGCAGGAGCAGTCCAAATTCCGCAGCGAGGGGCGCTGCGTCGGTATCGGCGTCGCCTGCTATGTCGAGGGCACCGGAATCGGGCCCTACGAAGGCGCCAGGGTCCAGGTCCAGGCCAACGGCAAGGTTTCGGTCGCGACCGGGATCGGCACCCAGGGCCAGGGGCATTTCACGAGCTTTGCCCAGATCGTCGCCGACGCGCTCGGCGTCGACGTCACCGACGTCGATATCGTGACCGGCGACACCGACCAGTTCTATTGGGGCGCCGGCACCTTTGCGAGCCGCGGCGCCGTGGTGGCCGGCAATGCCGTCAGCGCAGCCTCGCACGCGGTGCGCAAGAAGGCGCTGAAGCTCGCGAGCGACGCGTTTGAGTGTTCCGAGGACGATCTAATCGTCGCCGACGGCAAGGTGTCGATCATAGGCATCCCCGAAAAGTTCATCCGGTTGGGGGAACTGGCGCAGCGCGCCAATCCGATGCGCGGCGCGGTCAAGCCGGGGACCGAGCCCGGCCTGGAGTCGACGCAATATTTCGGGCCACCGAGCGGCGCGACCGCCAACGGCGTCCATGCCATCATCGTCGAGGTCGATCCGGACACCTTCGAATTGCAGATCCTGAAATACGTCGTGGTGCATGATTGCGGCACCGTGATCAATCCGATGATTCTCGGCGGCCAGATTCACGGCGGTGTCGCGCAGGGCATCGGCAACGCCTTCTACGAAAAGCTTGTTTTCGACGACCAGGGCCAGCTGCTCAACGCCTCGCTGGCCGATTATCTGCTGCCGACCGCGCTGGAAGTGCCGCGCATGGAGCTCGATCACACCACGACGCCATCGCCGCTCAACCCGTTAGGGATCAAGGGCGCGGGCGAAGCCGGCGCTATTCCCGTCGGCCCGCTGTTCGCGCAGGCCATCGAGGATGCGCTCGATCTGTCGCGGAACAAGATCGAGCTCCTGGAAATTCCCTTAAGCCCGAGC
The DNA here is from genome assembly GCF_049581145.1 of Bradyrhizobium sp. Classification (GTDB taxonomy): domain Bacteria; phylum Pseudomonadota; class Alphaproteobacteria; order Rhizobiales; family Xanthobacteraceae; genus Bradyrhizobium. Next base: position 193 of record NZ_JBAURI010000512.1, on the reverse strand, counting down.
CGGCTGTTCGAACTGACGCGCAAGGGACGGGAGAAGGGAGACGGCTCATGAGAACCGCAAAAGTCTTTCGGCTGTCGATGGCGCATCCCGGCGACCTCTCCGAGCTCGAGAACCTGATCGTCGGAGGCACCGTCCGCGCCGCCGATGTCACCGCCATCATCGGCAAGACCGAGGGCAATGGCGGGGTCAACGA
>NZ_JBAURI010000511.1:0-2727 GCF_049581145.1 Bradyrhizobium sp. | reverse complement strand
CCGCGTCCACCGCATCCTGCCCCGCGTCTCTGGACGATCCGGAACGCCCCTCTGTGGGACAGGATGGCGGGAGATATGCAGCTGATTTGGGGGCCGCGTCAAGGATAATTTCCGAAAATCGGAAACGTCGCTGTGGATGATGCCTCGGGATAATGTATCAGCCAGACCATAGTAGGGTGAGCCAAGGCGCTTGCACCGTGCCCACCATTTTCGCGGAGACGGAAGAGGTGGGCACGCTGCGCGCCCACCCTGCGTACCACGCACTCCGTCGTCATGCCCGGGCTTGTCCCGGCTTATCCCGGGCATCCACGAACTCGTGGCGCTGCCGGAGCGAAAGACGTGGATGGCCGGGCAGCACCGCTCGACCGCCCAAGACCTCGGGCTCCAGGGGGGCGCGTGGCTGGTTACGATTTCCAGCCTTTGAACTCGATCCCCATTATTGCCGAGGAAGCGGCAGCGATGCGGAATTGCCTTCGCACCTACGGTTACAACCTGGCCCACAATCGCTCGAGGCTCTGGAGCGCGCGGCGGGATGGCGAACGCGTCGCCACGTTGAGGCTTGGCTGCCGTTTTCGCGATCCGCTTCTCAACATCGTCGATCTGAGGGGACCCAGAAACGCGGACGTACCGCGCGAACTGTCGTGGGCGGCGCGCCAGTGGCTGCACGCGCAGGACCTGTCGCAGATCAAAATGGAGCAGCGTGACTGGGGCACAGCACCGCTCGACCGCACCACCTGGCTGTCGCTTTGGCGAACGTATTGGCTCGCAAAACGCCGCATCCCGGAATGGCTGCCGGTCGCGCCGTCGCGCGACGCGCTCGCCGCGTTGTGAGTTGGCGGGTGCTGGACGGCAGAAGCGAGCGGCGCCCCGCAAGGGGAATCGAACCCCATTTTGGCCTTGAGAGGGCTTCGGGCAGAAACCAGCGCCGACCTTGATCCTGCTGCCGGCTCGCCACGGTGGCGAATGATCCGAACCGGCCATTTGACTGCGTCAAACCGAGGTGGCGCACGGCGAGCGCCTTGGGATAGCGTACCGACATCGCCGCTCTCCCATTGGAAGGCTCCTCAAATGCTGAAAGAAATTGATGCTCCGCAGGTGCCCAATCGCCAAGGGGCTGATCCGCTTACTATGCAAGAGGTTATGGCCTACTATCGGGTGCCGGCTCTCAGCATTGCGGTCATCAGTGACTTTGCAATTGACTGCGCTCATTCCTGGGGAGTGGCAGACGTCGAGACCGGAGCTTCCGCCACAAACGAAACGCTCTATCAGGCCGCATCGGTCAGCAAGCCGGTCGCCGCAATGGCGTCCCTCAAGGCGGTTCAAGATGGACGATTCGGTCTCGACCAGGACATCAATACGATTCTGACATCCTGGAAATTGCCAGATTGGCCATTCGGCGATGGTCTGCCTGTAACTCCGCGAACACTTTTGAGCCATACCTCTGGTACCGGCGACGGTTTCGGATTCCCCGGCTACGATCCGGGAGCGCCGCTGCCGAAGGTGCAGCAAATACTCGATGGCCGGCCGCCCGCCAATGTCGGCCCGGTGCGATTGGTTCGACCACCCCTCACGGCCGCCCATTACTCCGGTGGCGGCATCTTGATCCAGCAATTGGTTCTTACCGACGCTGTCGGAATTCCGTTCGCGGACATCGCGGGCGACTGGATTTTCAGCCCACTCGGCATGACCAGCAGCACCTTCGAACATCCGTTGCCGCGCGACTTCGATCGGCGGACAGCACGTGGTCATGATTGGGCGGGTAAGGGTGCAAACCGCCCCCGATGGCATAGCTATCCTGAGCAGGCCGCGGCCGGATTATGGACCACGCCAACCGACCTCGCTAAATTCATGATCGACGTTCAGAGCACACTCGCTGGACGATCGACCAAAATACTCAACCGATCAACAATGCAGGAAATGATAACGCCTGTGGGTATCGGTACCTATGCTGTAGGTTTTTCGGTCATGCGAAAGGGGGAAGGCTGGTATTTCGAGCACGGTGGAAGAAATTGGGGATTTCAGTGTCTGGCAACGGCGCATCGTGCGAGGGGCTACGGCGTGGTTGCCATGACCAACGGTGACAATGCGCAGGAGCTATTGCAAGTGGTCGTCGAGCGGGTCGCGCGAGCCTATGGCTGGGACATGTTCGATAAACCGACGTTGCGTTAGGTTTTACCCATTCCCATCCGCCAGCCTCACTCCTGCGCAACGATCAAAGGCTATGGCGCAATTGCGGCTTTTGGCCCCACAGCGAAGACCATCAGGGCTACACCACGTCGGCTGTCCGAGGTGTTGCCGACCAGATTTGCTCGGCATGAGGCTTTCAGCCCGTGACCCGTTACGGACATGCAGAGGCGACACATAACCGTGAGGGCCTTGGGGGCAATCATGAGAGCCAATAATTTTGGCGGCCTATTCCCTGGAAAGAGCGGCAAAAACAAACACAATACTGAACATCCATATCATGGCCGCCACTTCAAATCGGATAGTCCAGCGGCGATAAAATTGGCCGGCTTCGGTATAGTTTGCTGGGTCAGTTATGATTGTAAACCCGCGCCACCAAAAGGGGTGTAACAGTCCTTCTCGGGGAATACGATATTTGAGCATTTGGGACCGAAGAAGCCACGCTCCCATGTTCAGGATGAATGCTACCCCAAGCCAAATATGCACGACCTTTGGGTTCATGGCGCGGCAACTCCCGGCGTCCGTTGGCGGTCTCTTTGATAT
>NZ_JBAURI010000510.1:0-2474 GCF_049581145.1 Bradyrhizobium sp. | reverse complement strand
CCTATGAACTATCTTGTAGGTTGCCGTTCTAGACCGAAAGCCGAAGATAGTCGCGAAGCCCAATCTGCGAAATCACAAACTCATGGACGAGGTGTGATGCAGCCGGTCGGAGCGGACTTTGTTGACGGAACGATGAATTGACTGAACGGCAACGTTCGCGATTTGTTCAAGGACTGCAGATCATGGCAAGATCAATGGCGGAGGGATCGTGATGACGGAATTGTCGATGCGGATCATTCTGACGGCGGCGGCGCTCTGCGCCACCCCGTCCCTGGCCTTCGCACAGGCCGCTGCCCCCGCGCCCTGGGAGGTCAAGCCCGATGTGGGTTACGCCTACGACAAGGACGGCAAGACCTATTCCTACAAGATGGGCACCAGCAATGCCGGCCTGCTGCTCAAGGGCGCCAGGAAGGTGCCGAAGGGCACGCTGTTCTTCATTGGCCAGAACGGCCAGCTCTATATGCGGACCGGCCCGTATCTCGAGGGGGACGGCAAATTCATGTTCGGGTCGAATTGAGCCTGAGCCGCGAATCGTGCGGCGAGCACCAGGACGATACCGATTCCAGATCGCCGGGGCGCAACCGATGATGATGCGTCGTTCCGACCTCGAGCCGGGACCCATACCGGGCGATCTTCAGTTTTGGGAAACGGCGTTCGATGCCCTGTCGCTGGTCCCGAGCGCCTGTGGTTATGGTCTAGGCGTTCGTCAGGACGACACATATCAAAACGCCGCCGCCAGGTCGCGTGCGCCGGGCAGGTTGCTGTTGGCGTCCATCCGCGCGTCGGTGACGGCGAGCAGTTTCGCCACCGTGTTGTGGCGGATCGCGACCGGGTTGCGCTCATAACCCGAGCGCTGGAAGAAATTCGCGGTCGGCACCTGTTCGCGCATCGCAAGCGGCATCGTCACCATGTCGAGCCCGGTGCCGTCGCCGGTCAGGTTCATCATCTCGAGTTCGGCCGCCGTGAGCGGTCGGGTATAGCCTTTCTCCCGCGCGAAGATCACCGAGGTCAAAAGCTTGTGGGTCTGCAGCATCGGCCCGACGTCGATATCCAGCACCATGGCATGCAGCGCCCAGCCCCGTGGCGTGTCGCCGAGCTTTTCGTGCTCCGACCAGTCATCCGGCACCGAGCGCGCCAGCGCCACCATCTTCTTCAGCACGGCGATCTTGGTGTCCATAGTCCTGCGTTGAGGGCCATTGAGATGCGCGGCCTTGTCCGTCAGCGCCTTGATGAGCGGTTCGCCCTGCTCGGCGAGCAGTTCGACGGTGTTCGTGGTGAGCAGCTGATTGTAGCCGATCGCGGTCGAGATCGCGCGGGTGCCGTGGAAGCCCGATTGCGACGCGTGATCGCCGTTGCCGCCGGTCTCGAAGGCATAGACCCGCACCGCCTGTTCACGCGTTAGTCCGGCGGCAGAGGCGAAACGGGCATAGGCCCGCTTGAAGTCCATGTCGTTGGCGGGCTGCTCCGGCGCCCATTGGAAGTACTCCGCCGCGGCTTGCAGGAGATCGGTGACGACCGGAACATATTTGCGCTCGCGCGGCTCCTGCGGCTCCGATTCCGGCAGCGGATTAGCCGGCCGCTTCGGGCCGGTATAGACCGGCGGCTGCGTCAGCACATAATCGTCCAGCACGATGGGCTGATGATCCCGCCGCTTGGCGTAGCGGCCGTGCCGCTTCTCGGCGATCGAGGCCCAATAGGCGCTGGCGCGCTGCTCGAACGCCGCGCGGGCTTCCTGATACTCCTTCAGCTTGCGGTGATAGTCCGCGATCAGCTCGGGCGAGACCATCGACACCTGCGTTGGCTGCATCTGCGCAACCAATTGCGATGCCAAGAACGGCGGTTTGGCGTTCGCCGTGGCGGGCGACAACCCGCCCAATGGCTGCGCCAAGGCGCCCACCGCCACGCCTGGCAGCGCGAGCGCGAGAACCATCAAATCTGGGCGAATCGCTGGGGGCCACATGGCCTCGTTGTGGCCGAAAACCGCGGCTACTTCCAGGCAAACACCGGCTGTTCCAGCTCGGCGACCCGGGTCCCGCGCCCGCCCAACATCTCGCGGAATTGATAGATCATCGCCGCCGTCGGCGCATGGATCAGCCGGCCCTCGAAGTGAAACCGGATCACGCGCCGCGTGCTCTCGGGGATGTCGGTGAAATCGAACGCCTCCGGCTGCTCGACGGCCGCAAGCGGAATGGCATGGACGGAGGCGACCTCGGCCGGGTTCGGCGCCAGCGCCGCACACCCGGCCGCCCAGACCACGACCGGCGTGATCAGATAGCCGGAGCGGGTCGGATAGTCGTCGAGCAGGCCGAGCACGGCATCGGCGGCGAGCGAAAGGCCGAGCTCTTCCTGCAATTCGCGCAGCGCCGCCTCGATTGGCGTCTCGCCGGCATCGCAGCGTCCACCGGGAAGCGCCCATTGCGCGCGATGGGCGCGCAAGCCCGCGGCACGCCGCGTCAGCAACAGCGCCGTTTGTC
>NZ_JBAURI010000509.1:0-13899 GCF_049581145.1 Bradyrhizobium sp. | reverse complement strand
ACCGTCTTGTCGGCAAAGCCATGGGCTTGCCAGGTCGCACGGTCGCACTCCACCAGGAAGGTGCTCATGTCCGGCGTGTAGCGGTAGTGATGCGCGTTGAAGCTGCCGAGCGCGGTTCTGACAAAGGTCTGCGACAGCGTCGCAAACGGCTTGGTGGTGCCGTACCAGGCGAACTTGTTGCTGGAATAGGACACCGAGAAGCCGAAGTCGCCCTCGAAGCTTCGGCGCAGCAGCGAGTTCAGCCCATCCGCGGCGACGATCAGGTCATAGCCCCTGAGCTCGTCGACGGACTGCACCATCCGCTCATAGTGCAGGACAACGCCGGCGGAGCGGGCGCGCGCCTGCAGCAAGGTGAGCAGCTCGAGCCGGCCGATCGCGGAGAAACCGATGCCGTCGATCTCAACGCTTTCGCCGCGCAGATTGAGCGTGATGTTTGTCCAGCTCTCCATCCGCGGCGCGATCGCCTCGACGGTGTCCGGATCGTCGGTGCGCAGAAACTCCAGCGCCTGTTCGGAGAAGACCACGCCGAAACCCCAGGTCGCGCCGGCCGGGTTCTGCTCGAACAACTCGACATGCGCGTCGGGATGGCGCGTCTTCCACAGATAGGCGAAATAAAGTCCGCCGGGACCTCCGCCGATGACGGCGATGCGCACGATGTTCCCCCCGATCGACAGTATGCTGATGATTTTGGCCTAGACTAGCCGCCACCGGATTTCGGCGCCAGCGGAAAATCCGGCCGGCCCGCAAGCCAAATGTGCAACTGAAGTGTGGTAGCGATCGACGCCTGTCGTCACACCCGGATCATCCGCTTGCCGCGGTTCTCGCCCGCGAGCAGTCCGATCAGCGCCCGCGGCGTGTTTTCCAGGCCGTCGATGACATCTTCCTGCACCTTGAGCTTGCCCGAGCTCACCCACGTCTGCAGATCGGCGGTCGCCTGATCGCGACGGTCCATGAAATCCATTACGATGAAACCTTGCATGATGAGGCGTTTTACGACGATCAGGCCAGGCACGCCGCGCGGTCCATGCGGCGACGGCGCGCCGTCATATTGCGAGATTGCACCGCAGCAGGCGATGCGGCCATGATTGTTCATCTGCGGTAGACAGGCTTCGAGAATGTCGCCGCCGACATTGTCGAAATAGACGTCGATGCCTTTCGGCGCCGCCGCCTTGATCTGCCTGAACAAGGCGGCGTCCTTGTAATCGACGGCTGCGTCGAAGCCGAGCTCGGCGGTGAGCCAGTGGCACTTATCCTTGCCGCCGGCGATGCCGATCACGCGGCACCCCCTGATCCCTGCGATCTGGCCGACGATCGAGCCGACCGAGCCCGCCGCCGCAGATACCACCACGGTGTCGCCGGCTTTCGGCTTGCCGATCTCCAACAGCCCGAAATAGGCGGTGAGACCGGCAATGCCGTAGATGCTGAGCAAATGGGTCAGCGGTTCGATGCGGGGCAGCTTGGTGAGATGCTTCGCCGGAACCGCGGCATAGTCCTGCCAGCCGGTATCGCCGAACACGATGTCGCCGGGCGCGAGTTCTGCCGCCTTCGAGGATACCACCTCGGCGAGGCCGCCGCCGGCCATCACCGTGTTGGTCTCGACCGCCGCGCGATAGGTCGCGCCGTGCATCCAGGCCCGGTTGGCGGCGTCGAGTGAGATGTAGCGCACCCGCAGCAGCGCCTCGCCGTCCTTGGGTTCCGGGACGGCCGTCGCGCTCAGCCTGAAATGCTCAGGTCCCAGTTTCCCGGCCGGTTTCTCCACCAGCAGAATCTGTCGATTGACGGTATCGGTCATGGCGCTGCTCTCCCGATCGCTATGATTGACGATTATTGATGCAGCTGCCGCGCAAGAAACATGCAGCCGCGCTTTGTGCGTTGCGTCGAACGCTAACGGAGTGCCGCTCGCGCCACAACGGGAACATTGTGGCAGATCCCTTGCATAGGAAACGGCAGGGAAGCGTGTTGCGCCGCTTTCGAAATCTGCCACACTAAGCGCCGGAACTGACGGGGGTAACAGATGTCGAACAGGTTCACGCAATACATCCTGATCGCGATGGTGCTTGGCATCGTGATGGGCTGGCTGATCTTCAACTTCATGCCGGACGGCCGGGCCGAGCTCGCGTCCGACATCAATCTGATCGCGATGCTGTTCCTGCGCCTGATCAAGATGATCATCGCGCCTTTGGTATTTGCAACGCTGGTCGGCGGCATCGCCCATATGGGAAGCGGCGCCAAGCTCGGACGCATTTTTGCGAAAACCATGGGCTGGTTCGTCAGCGCCTCCTTTGTCTCGCTGCTGCTCGGCCTTTTGATGGTCAATCTGCTGCAGCCCGGCGCGAATTTTCCCGGCACTCTGCCGGACAAGACCCAGTCGACGGGCCTGCCCGTGTCGGCGTTCTCGCTCGAGAAATTCTTGACCCATCTGATCCCGACCTCGATCGCGGACGCGATGGCGCAGAACGAAATCCTGCAGATCGTGATCTTCGCGGTGTTCTTTTCGGTCGCGATGGGCGCGCTGCCCGAACGTTCCAAGCCGCTGCTGGCGCTGATCGACGATATCGGCCACATCATGCTGAAGGTCACGAGCTACGTCATGCTGTTCGCGCCGCTCGCGGTCTGGGCCGCGATCACCGCGACGGTGGCGAAGAACGGCCTGTTGGTGCTGTGGAAGCTCGTCGTCTTCATGGGCGGCTTCTATCTGTCGCTGCTGCTCCTCTGGGGTATCCTGGTGATGGTCGGCTTCGTCGTGATCGGGCCGCGCTACAGCCATCTGCTGCGGCTGATCCGCGAACCGCTGATGATCGCGTTCTCGACCGCGAGCTCGGAAGCCGCCTACCCGAAGACGCTGGAGGGGCTCAACCGCTTCGGCGCCTCGCCGCGGATCTCGAGCTTCGTGCTGCCGCTTGGCTATTCCTTCAATCTCGACGGCACGATGATGTACTGCACCTTCGCCTCGATCTTCATCGCCCAGACCTACAAGATCGACATGTCGCTGGGAACGCAGTTCGCGATGCTCGCGACCCTGATGATCACCTCGAAGGGCGTTGCGGGCGTTCCCCGCGCCTCGCTGGTGGTGATCGCCTCGACGCTGGGCCAGTTCGGTATTCCCGAGGCGGGGCTCTTGATGATCATGGGCATCGACACCTTCCTCGACATGGGGCGCAGCGCCACCAACGTGATCGGCAATTCGCTCGCCACTTCCGTGGTGGCGAAGTGGGAGGGCGAACTCGCGCCCGAGCACGCGCTCGGCTCCGATGATCTGGTGCCGCCCGACATGATCCCGGGCGAAGTGCCCGCGATGGCCGGCCACTGATGGGAGCGGCAGATGCGCCAGATCATTTGCCGACCGCGCTCGGTCCGCGGCCTCCTGCTGGCGGCCTGCCTGCTGGCAACGCCCGCCGCAGCCCAGGGCGGCGGCGAAGGCCTCAGCCCGACATTATCAGCCATCAAGAACGCGCATGTGGTGCGCCTTGGCTACCGTGAAAGCTCGCCGCCGTTCTCGTTTCTCGATCAGGCGGGGCGGCCGATCGGCTACAGCCTGGAACTCTGCGAGGCCGTGGTCGACGAGATCGGCGTCGAGGTCGACGAACCCGATCTGAAGATCGAATATGTCAAGGTGACCTCCGACGACCGCATCCAGGCGGTGCTGCAGAACAGAATCGATCTGGAATGCGGGTCGACCACGGCGAATGCCGAGCGCGGCAAGCAGGTGGCGTTCTCGCCCTTGATGTTCGTCGCCGGCACCAAGCTGATGGTGCCGAAGGCCTCGCCCATCGCTTCGGCGAGCGACCTGAAGGGCAAGACCGTGGTGGTGACCAAGGGCACCACCAACGAGCAGGCGATGCACAATGTCGACAGGAAGTTTCAGCTCGGGCTGAACATCGTCACCTCGCCGGATCACGAGCAGTCCTATCAGATGCTGGTCGACGGCAGGGCGGACGCGTTCGCGACCGACGACATCTTGCTGTACGGCCTGATCGCGCGGCACAAGTCGCAGGACAAGTTCCACGTCGTCGGCGATTATCTGTCCTATGATCCCTATGGCATCATGTTCCGCAAGGGCGATCCCGAACTGGCCGGCGTGGTGGAGCGCGCCTTCCGCAAGCTCGGCTCCGACAATGATCTGATTCCGCTCTATAACAAATGGTTCGTGTCGCGGCTGCCGACCGGCGAAAAGCTCAATGTCGAGATTTCGCCGCAGCTCGAAGAGGCCTTCAAGATTTTGAACGAGACCGAGGGAACGAGCAACTAGATTCCTGATCGCGTTTCGTCTCGCGGTTCACTGAAACACCTTATCCAGGGCCATGCGATAGACCGCGTCGACCAGATCGGGGTGGGCTTCGCTCAAGGCCTCCATCATGACCCCGGAGTTGATTTCCAGAACTCGCCAGCTCTGGTCGACTCGGACGACATCGACCGACCCGAAGCGCAATCCGATCGACCCCGCCGCCTCCCGTGCGATCTCAACGCAGGCGTCGCGGGTCACGCCCTGGTCCAGCAGCATGGGTCTTGCGCCAGCGCCAAGATTGTGGCGCCAGTTCAGGTTATGCCGCTCACCGTCCGGCGGAACCTGGTCGAGCGCGGCTTTGTCCAGATCGCCGATGATGACAGGCAACAGCGTGGACAGTTGCCCGGTGGGAATCGAGGCAACCGCCAGTTCGAGAAACGAGCGCTTGCCATCGCCTGTGATTGATGGACGCTCCTTGCGGTAGACGACGATCGGCAAGTCATCGATCAGGACCACCCGCACCTCGTCCTCGATCTCGAGATAGGGCGAGACGGCAAGGCTCTTCTCCGAGGAGAAGATCGCGTGCACCGCGCGTTCAAGCTCCGGTTCGCTCCTCACCCGGAACACCAGATCGCCGCCAGTGCCTTCGTTGGGCTTGACGACGATGCCGGCAGCATTCGCGCGCAAAAGATCAAGCATGTCCTGCCATGCTGTTCCCGGCTTGATATATGGGTAGAGCTTTGGGCTGAGAAACAGCGTGTGCGGAACGCAAGCGACCCCGCGGATCGTCAGCAGCTCCGCGGTCGCCGCCTTGTCATTGGCAATCCGGTGCGCGACCGCGCTGTTCAGTCCAAGATCGTAGCCGAAAGCGAAACGGCGCCGGTCACCGCGCCGCATCACGATCAGCCAGCCCTGGGATTTGATCTCGACGCCGATGTCGTGGCTGGCGCAGTATTTTTTGACGGCATTCACAAATATGCGTTCGCTGCTGATCATGTCGAACCCTGCTAGTGGAGCTGCGGCGGGCTGGCCTCAGCGGTAATTTCAAACACGATTAATGACGCGTTCAAGGCCTGGGCGCCGGGTCGGTGAGCCATGATCAGACGAGAGGGCGCCCCAGCGCCGCGGCGCATGCCGTTTCGGCAATTAAGTGCCGCATCCGGCGGCAATCGGGCAAGGAAATTAGCCCATTTTCCGATGACGAATTAAGCGGCATCGAACCATTCATGCGAACAAATCGACATGCATTTGATCGCCCTCAATTGCGCGTCAACGCGGGTTGATTATCCCGTTATTTGGGGTAGATCACACGTCGAAATCATCAGCCAAATCAGGGGTTTTTGCCTCGCCGGGGGCCGAAGCGACCTGGTTTTTCTCCTGCACCATCAATCGGAAAAATCGGATACCATGAGCGCGTTCTATCGAGAGAAAGTTCTTTCTGTCCAGCACTGGACCGATACGCTTTTCAGCTTCAAGGCCACCCGCAATTCCGGCTTCCGGTTTCAGAACGGCCAGTTCGCGATGATCGGCCTCGAGATCGATGGTCGTCCCTTGATGCGGGCCTACAGCATGGCGAGCGCCAATCACGAGGAGGAGCTGGAGTTCTTCTCGATCAAGGTCGCCGACGGCCCGCTGACCTCGCGGCTGCAGAAGATCAGGGAAGGCGACATCATCCTGGTCGGTCGCAAGGCGACCGGCACCTTGATCACCGGCAATCTGATTCCGGGTCGGCGTCTGCTGTTGCTGTCGACCGGCACCGGTCTTGCGCCTTTCGCGAGCCTGATCAAGGACCCCGACGTCTACGAGCGGTTTGACAGCATCGTGCTCGTGCATGGCTGCCGGCAGGTCTCCGAGCTCGCCTATGGCGAGGAACTGGTGGCGAAGCTGCGCGACGATGAATTGTTCGGGCCGCTCTTGTCCGAGAAGCTCGTCTATTATCCGACCGTGACGCGGGAGCCGTTCCGCAACCGCGGCCGTATCACCGACCTGATCACCTCGGAGCAGCTGTTCAACGATATCGGCCAGCCCCCGCTCGACATCGCGGCCGACCGCATCATGATGTGCGGGAGTCCCGGGATGCTGGAGGAACTGAAGCAGATCTTCGAGGCGCGCTCTTTTATCGAAGGCAGTCACAGCGAGCCCGGCCACTTCGTGATCGAGAAGGCGTTCGTCGAGCGCTGAGTCCGTCAATCATTCGGCGCCGCCGGCGCTTTTTCCAAGAGGCCGCTTCAGATACCGCCCCCGCGCGCCCCAGGCGACGGGGGCGGCTTGCGTATGGTCCTGGTGCACTGAGATATCGGTCGCGCCGCCGTCGGTGACTGGCAAGGACTGCGTTGCAGTGCAAAAACGCTGACCTCGCGATGGATTGATTGCCTGGCCCGGGATTGAGTAGCCTCGAAACGCTGTCAAACCGAGCCCGGCTGTCATATCCATGACCGCCGCGACAGATAGCATGCGGCGGGTCATTTCGGCCGTCGGATCATGCCCCGACTGACAGGACCACCCGACAAATACCAGAGGGGATGCCATGGAAACGTTGATGCTTCCGTTCTCGCCGCGCTTCATCCTGCTGACGATTTGCGCCGTGGTCACGGCGTTGCTGCTCGGTTTCGGGATCGCCGATCGCAAGGTGCTCGACCTCGTGCTGGTCCCATTGTTGATCTTCGGCGGCCTCACGCTGCTCGGCATCCGCGATCTCCTCCAGAAGAGCCACGCGGTGTTGCGCAACTATCCGATCGCGGCGCATCTGCGCTTCCTGCTCGAAGAGATCCGGCCCGAGATGCGGCAATATTTCTTCGAGAGCGAGAAGGACGGCATGCCGTTCTCCCGCGACACCCGCGCCGTGGTCTATCAGCGCGCCAAGATGGTGCTCGACAAACGGCCGTTCGGCACCCAGGAAGACGTCTATCGCGAGGGCTATGAGTGGTTGCACCATTCGGTGGCGCCGAAGGCGCGTTCCGACGAGAAATTCCGCATCACCATCGGCGGCCCGGACTGCAGGCGGCCCTATTCGGCGTCAGTCTTCAACATCTCGGCGATGAGTTTCGGTGCGCTCAGTCCGAACGCGGTGCGCGCGCTGAATGCCGGCGCCAGGAAGGGCGGCTTCGCCCACGACACCGGTGAGGGCGGCTTCAGCCCCTATCACCAGGAGAAGGGCGGCGACATCATCTGGGAGATCGGCTCGGGCTATTTCGGCTGCCGCCATCTCGACGGCAGCTTCAACGGCGAGGAATTCGCGCGAGTCGCGGCCGCCGACCAGATCAAGATGGTGGAGCTCAAGATCAGCCAGGGCGCCAAGCCAGGGCATGGCGGCGTGCTGCCGGCGGCCAAGGTGTCGCCGGAAATCTCCAAGATCAGGGGCGTCTCGATGGGCGAGGACTGCATCTCGCCGGCGGCGCACCGGGCGTTCTCGACGCCGCTGCAGATGATGGAGTTTGTCGGCAACATGCGAAAGCTGTCCGGCGGCAAGCCGGCGGGCTTCAAATTGTGCATCGGCCACCCCTGGGAGTTTCTGGCGATCTGCAAGGCAATGCGCGAAACCGGCATCTATCCCGATTTCATCGTGATCGACGGCAATGAAGGCGGCACCGGCGCCGCGCCTCTCGAGTTCATGGACCATCTCGGCATGCCGATGCGCGAGGGCGTCAATTTCGTCCACAATGCGCTGGTCGGCATCAATGCGCGCGATCGCATCAAGATCGGCGCGTCGGGCAAGATCGCCACCGCTTTCGACATGGCGCGCGCCATGGCGATCGGCGCCGACTGGTGCAATTCGGCGCGCGGCTTCATGTTCGCGCTCGGCTGCATTCAGTCCCTGAGCTGCCACACCGACCGCTGCCCGACCGGCGTCACCACCCAGGACCCGACCCGCAATCGCGCATTGGTGGTGCCGCACAAGATCGAACGGGTCCACAACTATCACCACGCCACGCTGCATGCGCTCGCCGAACTGCTGGCCGCGGCCGGACTCGAACATCCCCAAGAGCTGCGGCCGATCCACTTCTCGCAGCGGACCTCGACCACCGAGGTCTGCTCTTTCGCAAAGCTCTATCCAACGCTGCGCCCCGGCGAGCTGCTCGAAGGCACCAGCGACCCGCGCTATGTCGACGCCTGGGCCATGGCGCGGCCGGATACATTCGCGCCGGCGGGATAACGCTTGGCGCTCGGAACGTCATTCCGGCGCCTCAACGGGTCCGCGCAGAGCGCGGCCCTATGACAAGCTCCGCGCGAATCCGGAATGACGGCGTAAAAGGTGTCCGCGTCAGCCCCAAAATCCGCCGTCGTCCCCGCCAACGGGTCGGCGCAAAGCGCCGCCCGATGACAGGCTCCGGCGGGGACGCATAACCAAGGGAAGTGGTCGTTGCGCCATGCCGGAGCCGACTATCGCAACAACATCGGCCTGTGGTTATGGGGTCGCGGCTCAAGATCGGGACGACAGTGGAATTTTTGGCGTGATCACTCGATCCCGCGCACAATCGCTTCAGCAAAACTCTGCCGGGACGGCGATGATGATGAATTGCAGCCCGACCAAACCACCCTAATGCGGGTTTTCCAGGCTGAAGGTTTCCGACTGCTCGTCATAGGCGAACAGCTCGCCATAGCGGGCCCAGGACACGATGGTCTTCAGCGTCTCGTCGGCCTGTTCCTCCGACATGTAGTCTTCGAGCTCGTTGCGGAAGCGCGCGCCGGGGGCGATATGGGAGGGCCGCTCGTCGAGCACCCTGCGGATCAGGCCCATGACCGGGACGTAGTTGATCAGGTGCTCGGCAAACAGCTTTTTGCGGGCGTCGGTCTCCATCGTGGCAAAACGTTTGCCGGCGTCGGTCAGCATCAAATCGCCCTCGCTCAACTGCGCAAAGCGCAACAATTGCAGCGATTCGCCGAGATGAAAGATTTCATCGGCTTCCATTTGCAGATGACCGGCGAGCACCGGCAGGTCGGCATGGCCGTTATAGGGCTCCCCCGCCAGCGTCTCGATCAGGCCGGACAGCACGTTGGACGAGACGTGGTTGAGCACCATGCCGACGCCCGAGCCCGGAATGCCCTCGGCCGACGGCGACCTGGGCTCGGGGCGCTGGGTCATGCGGGCATAGAGACTGTCGACCAGCTGCCGGAAGGCCGGGTCGAGCCGGTTGCGCGGATGCGGCAGCTCGACCTTGAACTCGGCCGCGACCCGCCCCGGGTTTGACGAAAACACCAGGATGCGGTCGCACATCAGGACCGCCTCCTCGATGTTGTGCGTGACCATCAGGACCGACTTGATCGGCAGACGGCCTTCGATCCAGAGATCGATCAGGTCGGTGCGCAGCGTCTCGGCGGTCAGGACGTCGAGCGCGGAGAACGGCTCGTCCATCAACAGCAGGTCCGGATGCACGACAAGGGCGCGGGCGAAGCCGACGCGCTGGCGCATGCCGCCGGACAGCTCCTTCGGATAGGCGGACTCGAAGCCGTCGAGGCCGATCAGGTCGATCGCCGCCAATGCGCGCTTGCGCCGCTCGGCGGCGTCGACACCGAGCGCCTCGAGGCCCAGTTCGACGTTCTGCAGCACGGTCAGCCACGGAAACAGCGCGAAGGATTGAAACACCATGGCGATGCCGTTCGGCGGCCCCTGGATCGCCTCGCCGCGGCACTTTGCATCGCCGGAGGAGGGCGCGATCAGGCCGGCGATGATGCGCAGCAGCGTGGACTTGCCCGATCCGGACCGTCCGAGCAGGCCGACGATCTCGCCGGACAGGATGGTCAGATCGACCTTTTCCAGCACCAGCAGATCCTCGCCGCTTCCCTTCGGAAACGAGCGGCAGACGCCGTGGATATCGATGAGCTTGGTCTGTTGGACTTGATCGAGCATGGAGCCGTTCCTTGCGTCAGCCGAGGCGAAGCCGGCGCTCGCCGAAGGCGTAGAGCCGCCGCCACAAGAGCCTGTTGACCAGGGTCACCAGGATACACATGACGGCGATTCCGAGCACCACGCGCGGGAAGTCGCCGGCTTCGGTCGCCTTGGCGATATAGGCGCCGAGCCCCGCCGACGACAGGTGGGTGCTGCCCCAGCTTGCGACTTCCGCGACGATCGAGGCATTCCAGGATCCGCCGGACGCGGTGATCGCGCCGGTGATGTAATAGGGAAAAATGCCCGGCAGCACGACCTTGATCCACCAGCGCCAGCCTCCGAGATGGAAGCTCGATGCCGCCTCGCGCAGGTCGGTCGGGAAGGCGCTGGCGCCGGCGATCACGTTGAACAGGATGTACCATTGGGTGCCCAGGATCATCAGCGGGCTGAGCCAGATATTGGCGTTGAGGCCATAGCGGACGATGATCACGACGAACACCGGGAAGGCGAGGTTGGCCGGGAATGCCGCCAGGAACTGCGCCAGCGGCTGCACGCGTTCGGCCAGCCGCGGCCTGAGCCCGATCCAGACCCCGACCGGCACCCAGATCAGGGTCGCCAGCGCGATCAGCACCACCACCCGGACCAGCGTGATGAGGCCATAGCCGAAGGCGAACAGGATATCCGACAGAGCCAAATTCGACGAGAGGTATTGATAGACCCGCCACGCGGCATAGCCGGTGCTGACGGCGACGACCGCGAACCAGAGCGCATCGACCGCGCGCGAGGGCGGTCCGTGCCGTACCGGCAACCGCAGCCGGTCCAGCCATCCGATGTGCATGTTGGAAAACGACCGGTTCAGCGCGGCGAACGGATAGGATACGGAGCGCAGCGCGCGGGTGCGGCGAAACAGGTCGAGCATCCATGAGGAGGGCACGTTGCCGGAGGCGGTCTGCTCAAAGCGGAATTTGTCGGCCCAGGCCACCACCGGGCGAAACAGCAGCTGGTCATAGGCGATGATGACGAGCAGCATGGTCAGCAGCGCGTAGCCGATCGCGGCGAGATTCTGCTTCTCGATGGCGAGCGCGACATAGGAGCCGATTCCGGGCAAGGTCACCGTGGTATTGCCGACCGTGATCGCTTCGGAGGCCACCACGAAGAACCAGCCGCCGGACATCGACATCATCGTGTTCCAGATCAGGCCGGGCATCGCGAACGGCACGTCGAGCCGCCAGAAGCGCTGCCAGCCCGACAGATGAAAGCTCTGGGTCGCCTCTTCGAGGTCCTTCGGCACGTTGCGGATCGACTGGTACATGCTGAAGGTCATGTTCCAGGCCTGGCTGGTGAAGATCGCGAACACGCATGCGAGCTCCGCGCCCATCACGTTGCCGGGAAACAGGTTCATGAAGAAGACCACGGTGAACGTCAGAAAACCCAGGATCGGCACCGATTGCAGGATGTCGAGCAACGGGATCAGCACGATCTCGGCACGCCGGCTCTTGGCGGCGAGGGCGGCATAGAGGAAGGTGAAGATGATGGAGCAGACGATCGCGAGCAGCATCCGCATCGTCGTCCGCAGCGCATAGAACGGCAGGTTGGCCGGGTCGAGCGACACCGGCGCGACGTCGAGCGCGGACAGCGGCAGCGTGGTCTGCTCGCCGCCATAGACGATCAGCACCATGGCGCCGATCACGAGGATCAACGCCACGACGTCCCAGATGTTGGGGCGGAGCGCTTCGCCCAATCTCGGCGTTAGCATATCTTGAAGCGTCATGGTGCCGCCTTGTCTGGAAGGCGCCGCGCAGGCGTCTTGAGAAAACAGGAAGATCGGGCCTCGATCGGCGTTTTACGCAGGATGCGGTGATAATCGGCGGTGAGGTGAGAAAGCGGGCTCCTTCGTCAGGGCTCAGTACTGCATGTGAACGCGCGCGCCGAGCACGGAAACCGGCCCTCGGTCGCGATTATAGGCCGGATTGACGATGAGCTGATAGTCGAGCGTGACCTTCGAAGCAAACACCGGAAAGCTGTAATAGGTCTCGAGGATCTGCTCGTTGCCTGGATGCGGCAGCATGCCGTCGCCGACCAGGATGCCGAGCCCGCCGGCATTGAGGAAGGCCTGGTGCACCTTGCTGATGCCGTTGACCACACCGGCAATGCCGAGCGTGTCGTCGTCCCGCCCCCATTGCTTTCCCGACACCGACAGGCCGGCGGCGACGGTGCGGTCGACGTCGGTGAACTCGTACGGCTCCGTGTCCCCGTCAGCCCATCCGGCGCGGGCGAAGAAGCCGATATTGGGGATGAGCTGCTGCTCGAGGTTCATGCTGATGCCGCCCCGGCTCTGATATTTCCGCACGGCGATGATGTCGGCCGGGGCGCCGGTCAGTGCGGCGAGCTGGATGGCGTCCGCGAAACTTCCCATCCGGCCGCGCGTCAGGAAGCCGGTGATCGCTATCTTGCCGGGCTGATCCCAAATGGTATAGCGCCGCTCGAGTTCACCGACCCACTGGAACTGGCCGAACGTCGGATCGAGCTGGGTCGTATTCGGCGCGATCGACAGATCGAACAGTCCGCCGCGCAGGGTCCACGGACCTTGATACCATTCCGCGGCCGCGCCGACCGTATAGGCCCAGGCGTCCGCGGCGTAATCGAACGTTCCGGTGTCGAGAACGGTCCAGTTCAGGAAATCGCCGCGCGGATCGTGGGCGTATTTGTTGTTGTCGAAGATGTCGACCACGCCGAACTTTCCGATCGTCAGCACCAGCCGGTCCGACGTCTGTGTTCCGGAAAACTGGTTGGCCGCGGCGTCGACCTTCTGCGTGTCGCCGCCGAGATCGATGGTCTGGCGGATGAAGGCCCGCTGCAGACGGGTATAGGGATAATCGGCTCCGACCTTGTAGGCCTCGCCGCTCGGGAATCCCGCGGCGCCGACCGATCCGCTCAGTCCAAAACCCTGATCGATTTCGGGATTGACCCAGGCTTCGGCACCCTGCCAGAGCCGCACGCCGGCGAACACCGTGAAGTCTGCGGTCTCGCGGCCGATATTCGGCGCCAGACTGTTGGTGCCCTTGTACGGCGCGTTGAATGGCGGGTCGTATTGGTTGGTGTAGGTGGCCTGGGCGTGGAGCGCGAAGCGGTCCGTCTCCAGCGCCTGTTGTCCCTTGGTCAGGAAATCCGCTATCGCGGCACCGTCGGCGCCGATCCGGTAGTTCACGCCAAGCCGGATGCTCTGCATGGCGAGGTCGGAGTCGAACCCCTCCATGGCGGTCGGAAACGTCACGCTCTTCCTGGCAAATCCGGTCGACAGATATTCGGCTCTTGCGGTCCAATTGCCGGCGATCGGGACCTCGACGCCAATGCCTGCGGCCCAGCCCAATCGCCACAACAGCCTGGTGTCCACCGTGCCGGGGGTGGCGAATCCGGTGGGTGAATTTCCGGCAATCTGGGTGCGCGTCACCTGATCATAGGTCCAGGCCAGACCGGCCGTGCCATAAAGCAGGATATGATCGAACGCGTAGCCGAAACGGGCCCGGGCCGAGCCGTAATGAATGACCGCTTCGCCGTACGTCACCTGGCTGGTCAGGGGTGAACCGACCGTCTGGCTGCCGCGCACGGAATAGGGCACCGCAACGTCCGAGTTCGGCGCGGTGACGTCCGCCTCGAAGCCAAGCATCAGGCGAGAGGGTAAAACGTAATTGTATCCGCCCTGCAGCCCCAGAACATAGCTACCCGTCCCGGCCATGAAATCGAAGTTGAACGGAAGATCGAACGATCCATTCAAAGCCGGCGCGCCGCCGGCGGCGACCGTGGACCCGTTCGAATCACCTCTGATCACACCGGCATGGGCGCCGAC
>NZ_JBAURI010000508.1:0-10870 GCF_049581145.1 Bradyrhizobium sp. | reverse complement strand
AACCGCGCCAGATGTCGCTCCGGCAGCCATTCATCCACCGACGGCGGCAGAAGAAAACCCGTCAGCCTATCAACGTCACGGAAATTGCTCATCGGTGGCCTGCCCTGAGACGCGCTCGAATCATTGTCGAGATTCTAGCCAAAAGACAGCCCGTTGGGGTAAGTCCGACAAGCTGCTAGACCAATTCGGAATGAGCACCCGGAATTCGAGTCCGCGTGAGACCCACGAAGGCCCGAGTCCACCCCGTACACAAGCGCGGCGTTGAATCGGCGGCCATCTTCAATCAGCACGGCTCATCCCTCGATAGACATAGCGCGCCTCCCATGCCCATCTTCAGCCGTCTGGCGCAGGACATACATCGAACGAACATGGTTGCCCAAGACGCGCACTCGCATAGGCTGCGTGACGGCGAATTTTACATCAAAAGATTGCAACCCGTACGGCGCAGCAGCCGAGAGCGCAACCCAATTCTGCCGTGATTCAAGCGCAGTTTGTCACAGCTTCATCATCTTGTGATGAACCTAGTACTCTAGCGTTGTCCGGGGACAGACAATGAAATCGATCGGGGACACACGGCGTCGGGATTTGTCTCGACGCCCTGCAGTGATGACATCGCACATCGTTTCGCGATCGCTGTTAACGTCCCGTTCGACCGTATCAGATCAGCCCGCTTCATCGGCGCGAGCATCGGGAGCTCATACTCTGGCATCCAAGAGAACCGTTTGGTTTCGAGCAAGCCGTTTTGCATTGAACCCTTTTCCAATCAACGCAGGACGGGTCAAGACCCCACGGGAGCAACCAATGAGCGTCACAAGCGAGCCAGAACCGCTCGATCCCCACAATGGAACGCGTAGAGCGTCGCGGCGACGGCCGGAGCGGCGATAGCAGCGGCGGAGGCTCGCGCCTTGCGCGAAACGAGCCTATGCGGCCGTCGACTGCGCGATGCAGCGACGCCGGAAAGCGAACCCAAGCGAAGCGGCTCGGCCGCTCCGTGGCAAACAACAAAAAGCAGACAGCGGGTAAAGTAAAATGTCCAATCGGCGATTCGATCTGACCTTGGCGCGGAGTTCGTGCTCGAACCTGGGCTCGGCCATCATCCTGGGCGGCATCCTGCTCGCGAGCAGCGCCAGCACGGCGCCGGGCGACAATCTGAGCGTGGTGAGCGACCTTGCAAGCCGATTGGGACCGATTATCGGTTCGGCACTCGCCTGTCAGAACATTGCACGGCCGCGCGTCCAGGTGATCGTCGGCAAATTCCAGGCGGTGATCCGGGAAGCCTCGAGCAACGACTCCGAGCGCAACGAGATCTCGCGGCTGTTCGACCGCTCCGTCGCCGACGGCCGTAGCGCCGTGACGACGGGACGGCTGGATTGCCAAGGCGCGGAGCGCCAGCTCGCCGATCTCGAGCGATCCATTGTCGGCACACCGCCACCGCCGCCGTCCAGCGGACCGTCGCTGGCCGACGCGATCGCGCCATCGGCGGCCAACGCGGCGATTGCTCCGACGCAACCCATGACCACCAATGTGCACGGCGTCACCGATAGCGAAATCCGCTTCGGCATCGTGATCCCGTATTCCGGCGCCGCCAAGGACAATGGCCGCAACATGAAGCTCGGCATCGACGTCGCGTTCGCGCGGGCCAACGATGTCGGCGGCGTCAATGGCCGGCTGCTCAAGCTGATTCCGGCCGACGACGGCTTCGAGCCGACCCGAACGTTGGACGCCATGAAGCACCTGTACGAAAAAGACCAGGTGTTCGGCTTCATCGGCAACACGGGAACGGCGACAGCCGCGGTTGCGGTTCCCTATGCGCTCGAACACCGGGCGCTGTTCTTCGCACCACATACCGGCGCCTCCGTCGTCCGCAACGATCCGCCGGACCGCTACGTCTTTAATTACCGGCCAAGCTATACGGAGGAGGCCGACGCCGCGGTGCGCTATCTTCTGAAGATGCGCAAGCTGCAACCACGGCAGATCGCCGTGTTCGCCGAGAACGACGGCTATGGCGATGCCGCCTTTGCCGGTGTCGCAAAGGCGTTTCGCGTCCTGGGCATCAACGACAGCGCGATTCTGCGGCTGAACTACAACCGCAACAGCATCGACGTGGACGACGCCGTCAATCAGCTCAGATTGCAGAAAGTGCCGATCCGGGGGCTGGTGATGGCGGCGCAATCGCGGCCGGCGGCAAGATTCATCGAGAAGACCCGCGACCTGTTCCCGGGGATGATCTATACGAACGTGTCGGCCGTGGGCGCCAGCGCCCTTGCCGACGAGTTGACGATGCTCGGACCACGTTTCACCGACAATGTCATCGTGACCCAGACGGTGCCCGCAGTCTCCGGCTATTCGAGCATGGTGCTCGAATACAAGAACGCGCTGGCGAAATATTTCCCCGGCGAGAAAGAGGACTATATCTCGCTCGAGGGCTTCGTTGCGGCAAATGTCCTGATCGACGCGCTGCGGCGCTGCGGGCCACAGGTCGACACCGAGCGGCTGGTCGACATGCTGGAGAATACCCGGAACCTCGATCTCGGTCTTGGCGCACCGATCAGCTTCAGCCGTGGTGAGCACCAGGCTTCGCACAAGATCTGGGGAACTGCGCTCGACCAAACTGGAAAATACCAGCCGATCGAACTCGAATGATCGCCTGGCGGCATCGAGATCGGCGCCATCTCCATGATCTGAAGTCTCGGATGGCATGGCTCTCCTCTTCTTCGCCGGCGCATCGAACGATGCGCCGGCGAATTGTTGACGCCGGCAAGCCACCGCCGTCCAAAGGATGTCTCTGTCCGATCGCGTAGCCGTTCAGCATCAGATCGACATGGCGGCATCGCCCG
Organism: Bradyrhizobium sp.; assembly: GCF_049581145.1. Classification (GTDB taxonomy): domain Bacteria; phylum Pseudomonadota; class Alphaproteobacteria; order Rhizobiales; family Xanthobacteraceae; genus Bradyrhizobium. The sequence goes on along the minus strand of NZ_JBAURI010000508.1, from coordinate 8,033 downwards.
CTCGGTCGTTGTCCGTCTCCGGAAAGAACGATCGGTCCATCGCCGCTTAAGTGGTCGCGATCGATGGCCGGCCGGACCTCAGCATGTTGCTCCACGATCCGGCGACGCCGGCGGACACTGGTCGGATCAGGTTGCTGACAGAGGCACGGTCGACCGCGTAGCGCATCGCAACCGTCGACCGCTTCGTCGCCGCTGCTCCTCGCAATACTGCCTCGATGGTTACCACGGTCTTTCTTTGCATCACCGGTGCCGACTGGGATCGGGTCGGTTATTCCGCCGCGTTGCGGTGACGCCCTACTTGTTAACGGATTATTCGCTGCCGCTGCCGATCATACCCGGCACATAATATCTCACCTCACGGCAGCGCCGTCGTATCGAACAGGTCCTCCCGGTCAAGCGATCTCGCTCAGCGGAAAAGCCTTGGATACGACATTTCCTCAGAGACGCATCGATCGATGCAAAGGTTCTGCAGATAAGATCGTTTCGACAAGAACGCCGCGAATATTTGTCCAGGAGCTTCGCGAGCTCTTAACGGAAAACTGACACACGCACATGCCAAGGTTTTCGCTGAGCTCCAAAATCTCGCTGTCAAACGCGCTTCTGGTGCTGCTCACCATCGCCGCGGTCGGCACATCCGTCTTTTTCAACCGACAGCAGATCATGATCGCGAACCAGATCAATGATTTGTCGGAACTCACGTCGAGACAGCTTCCGCAGCTCGTCCTCAACGTCAAGAAGATTCAGATCAACATCATCCAGGTCCAGCAATTTCTGACCGACGTCTCCGCAACTCGTGGTCTGGATGGTCTCGACAACGGATTTGACGACGCGGCCAAGAACGCCGGCGAATTCATCGAGACGGTAGCTGCGACCACCGATCTCGCCCGGAAATTGAAGGCCGACGACGCCCTCGCAGCGCTCGAACAGGTGAAGGCGGCCTTCGTTCCCTTCTACGCGGGCGGTCAGCTCATGGCCAAAGCCTATGTCGCGGCAGGACCCGCCGCCGGCAACAAGATCATGCCCGACTTCGATCAGCGGTCGGAAGCCATGGCGAAGTCGATGGAAAAGCTGGTTTCGATTTCCGAGAAGCTCAGCATCGAGGGGCAACGGAGGATCGACGAAGCAACCGACATCGCGACGGCGCAATTGCAGAAGCTGTCGCACATTCTCTATGCGCTCGCCGCGAGTGCCCTGCTGCTGGGCGGAGTTCTCGCCGGCTCCGCTCATCTCAATATCTCCGCACCGATCCGCCGCGTCACGAAGATCATGAGCGCGCTCGCCCAGGGAGAGACCGACATCGAGATCCCGAACGTCGGCCGGCACGACGAAATCGGAGCCATGGCCAGGTCGGTCCAGGTCTTCAGAGACAGCGCCATTGAAAACACGCAACTGCGGCAGAAGGCGGAAGCCGCGAACCGGGCGAAATCGAATTTTCTCGCGGTCATGAGCCATGAAATACGAACGCCGATGAACGCTGTTCTGGGCCTCACCAGCAGCCTGCTGGAGACGGATCTCAGCCGAGACCAGCGCGAGTCCGTCCACGCGATTCACGTCGCCGGTGACAGTCTGCTCGAGATATTGAACGATATCCTCGATTTCTCGAAATTGGAGGCAGGAAATCTCACGCTTGAGGCCATTCCGTTCTCGCCGGCAGGCGTGCTGGAAAGCGCGTTGAGCGTGGTCGGGGCCAGTGCTGCCGCCAAGGGGTTGGAGTTGCGTCTGGATCTCGCCTCGAACCTGCCCGCCGGCCTGCTCGGCGATGGCGGACGCATTCGCCAGGTCCTGCTGAATCTTGCTTCGAATGCCATCAAGTTTACGGCCGCCGGGGAGATCACAATCCGGGTCGAGTGCCTTGCGATCGATCGGAGCAGCGCGACCATACGATGGCTGGTCGCCGATACCGGAATTGGAATTCCGGAGGATCGCATCGGCGCCCTGTTCAACGACTTCGTACAGGCCGACAGCTCGGTCAGCCGACGGTTCGGCGGATCGGGTCTCGGGCTCGCGATCTGCCGGCGATTGATCCATCGGATGGGCGGCGAAATCGCCGTCGAATCGAAAGTCGGCCGCGGATCAACATTTTTCTTCGAGCTGAGCTTGCCGCTCGCGGAATTCAAGCCGGCGGAACAGATAGAAGTCGATACATCGACGGTCATTCTCACGCAGCATATTGCCGAAGCCGGCGCGCCCTTGCGCATTCTGATCGTCGACGACAATCAGACAAACCGGCTTGTTGCATCCAAGATGCTTGGCGCCTTCGACGTCTCGATCGCTCATGCATGCGACGGCCTCGAGGCCGTCAAGATGGTCTTTGCGCAGGAGTTCGATGTCGTGTTCATGGACATGCAGATGCCGGAGATGGATGGCATGACTGCAACCCGCAAGATCAGGGCGGCTGGCGGAAGCTATCAGCAACTGCCCATCATCGCATTTACAGCCAATGCGTTTTCCGATGACCGCGAGGCCTGCAAGGCTGCGGGAATGAATGATTTTGTCGCCAAACCCGTTCGAAAGAAATTCCTGGTGCAGGCCGTCCTGCGTGTGCTGTGGGAGCGCGACCTGGCAACGCTGCGCGAGACGACCACGGTGGCGACGGGTTTGCCAAGTCGCGCGCTGCAGTCGTCGATGGGCTGACCGTCGACGGCTCTTGAGCTCACCCGTCGCAGCGAAAACCGAAACTTCGCACCGGATCGCGCCCTGCTCGGCTGCGGAGCTCAGCGAAGCAGGCGCCGCTGTCGCGCCGCCGATGACGTCAGACTGAACGAGTTATGAAAGGGCATGGAGCGTCAAGGCGCTCGTCGTGGCCCTCGAGGGCTGCGCTTATGAGCGCACGGCTTTCACCAGCTTCTGACAGTCGGCGATGGTCGCAATCTGCTGGAGCGTTTGGCGGAGCGCCGGAAGATCAACCGGCTTCTGGAACTGCGGATAGACAACGAGACCAAGCGAGGTTGCCAGGCGAACGTTGTCGTCGCGTTCGCTGCCCTCCGAGCCGCTGATGAAGAGAACCGGCGTACGGGATTTCAGTTCGGCGAGCAGTTCCAGGATCTCTCCTCCAGACCGCTCACCCAGCGAAAGATCCAGGGTGATACAGTCGAAAGTCCGCCGTCGCAGCACCTCGGCCGCGTCTTCGACCGAGTCGACGCAGGTCGTGTCGTATCCGGCTTGAGAGGCAATCTTGCGGAGGATCGAGAGATGAACCTGCGTATCTTCAATCACCAGCAGTTCATTGCGCATGCCATGGCCCCATCCGGCGCTTACGTGTTGCAAGCCCCGTCCTGCATACAGACGGCTTCTGACCGTGCCGTAAATATTCGACACCGTACATTTACGGGCCGCGCGATAGGGTGCAGGACCTGCGCCGGAAAGGACGTCATCGACCGGCCATCGGCGCATGTCGGATTGTCCTGCGCCGGAGCGCCAGGACCACAGGATTTCGGCGTCCACGGCAACGTCGATTGCCGCTACAATGGTCGGCACGCATCCGCCTTCGCTGTGCGAGCGACGGCGGATGCTTTGCCCACCCTGCGCTGCCTGTTACTTCGCCGCCTTCGGGCGACGCGCTCCTTCGTCGGCTTGCCGCGTTCGCCGTTCTGCCAAACCATCGGCGTTACCTGAAAGCGCATATGGTGCCGCCCAGACTGCCGGATCTGCGTCATCACGCGTTGATCGGATATGATCGTGACGAAGCGTATGCGCGGATGATGCACCAGAAGATCAGAGCGCCGGTGACCCGCAATATGCTCGCGTTTCGCTCGGGGGGCTCGGCCCGGCGTAGAGTCATTCGGCGAAGCCGATCGGGGGTTGGCGGTGCTTCCGCATATTCGATGCCAGCATGAGGGAGCGACTTGCGCAGCCGCCCCAGACCCTCCCCGCCGCTGCGCGAAGGGAGGGAAGAACGGCGCACCCGATCAGCTCTCGCTGATCTTCGCGATGTAGCGCGCAACCGACGCCGCCACCCTTTGCTTGCCGTTGGCGTCGATCTGTCCGCGGCCCGAAAAGGCGCCGTAGACCGCGTCGAATGCAAATGGCTCCAGGATTTCCGCCATGCGCCGAACCACGGCGGCGGACAACGGGATCATGTTGGGGTATGACCACATGAAGCTGACATGCCCGCTCGGGACCACCTGCAGGATGTCGCCCGACAGCAGCACGCCGCGCCCCTCGTCCCCGTCCACCCAGTGCAGGACGGTGCCGCCTTCGAAATGCCCTCCGAGCCGAACCAGCGTCAAGCCGGGCGCAATCGGCTTGGTGTCTCCCTCCCAGAACTGCACGGCGGGGTCCGGGCGCATCACCCACTGACGATCCGCCGCATGCAGGTGGATCGGCACGCCGGCGAAGGCACGGCTCCACTCCACCATCGTCGTGTAGTAATGCGGGTGCGAGATCGCAATCGCGGAGATGCCGCCCAGGCCCTGCAGCAGATCAACGGTGGCGTCATCGATCAACGCGATGCAGTCCCACAGCACGTTGCCGGCCGGCGTGCGCACCAGGATCGCGCGCTGACCGATGCCGAACGCCGGGGTCGTTTCGATGGCCATCAGTCCGGTCGTGAGGCGGTGGAACTTGTTGCTGTGCACGGCCCGCAGCCGCTCCGGCGTGGTCCAGGACTGGCCCGAGGCCGGGACGAACTGCCGCTCGTCGGTGCAGATCATGCACGCAGCGGGCGGCGCCTCGGAGGGCGAATACTGCGTGCCGCAGGCGGTGCAAATGAAGGATGGCATGAGGTAGAATACTCACTCACGTGAAAGACCGCCAGTGGCGGGCAGGCTCCAATTCGCCCCATCGGCTGCGATTGATGGGTATCGCTTCGCTCCACCCATCCTGGGCGCGCCATAAAAAAAGATGTCAGTGATGTCGGGGCGCGAGCCGTTGGGCCGTCCTTTGCTGTGAACCAGAAAATGGAGATGCCGAATGGCCGACCTGATTCTCACCACATTCGATTGGGTTCCAAAGATGCCACGGGGCTTTGTGCGTGACATCCGTGTGCGCTGGGCACTGGAAGAAGCCGGATTGCCCTACCGCGTCAAGAGCACGCCGTTTCGCGCTCGGGATGCCGAGCATTTCGCCTACCAGCCGTTCGGCCAGGTGCCTTGGCTGACCGATGGAGACATCTCGATCTTCGAGAGCGGCGCGATCCTGCTTCACCTGGGCGAGCGGAGCGACGCGCTGATGCCCGCCGATCCCTGCGGTCGCAGCAAGGCCTTGGAATAGCTGTTCGCCGCGCTCAATTCAATCGAGATGGCAAGCCAGCCCTGGGCCATATTTGCGTTCTCCGGCGACACCGGTGATACGCCGGCGTGGAAGCGCCTGGATGCGTTCCTCAAGGCCCGGCTGCAGCACCTGGAGCCGGTGTTGGCAGGAGGCGATTGGCTGGCCGGAAGCTTCTCCGTCGCCGACATCCTGATGGCGGACGTGCTGCGCCTTGTCGATCGGTTCGACGGGCTGTTGGCACATCCCGCCTGTCGTGACTATGTCGCGCGCGCCACGACCCGCCCATGCTTCGTGAAGGCACACGCAGACCAGATGGCCCATTTCGCCGCAGCAGACTGAGCAACGATCTTCCGACCGAGGTGGCGCGCACAACAATCGTGCCGGCCTTGCCGGATTTCCTGGCGACGCACCCCGAGTTGGAGCTGGAGCTGTCGAGTACGGATCGGCAAGTCGATCTGGTTCAAGAGGGGTTCGACTGTGTCTAGCGGCTTGGTCCCATCAGGGGACGAGACGCTGATTGCCCGCTCACTGGGTCTGTTGCGCATGGTCAACGCTGCCAGTCCCGCCTATCTGGCGCGCCATGCGTCCCTCGATCGCTGGAAGATCTCCAGCGTCAGGAACATCGGGCAATTCATTTTTCGACGATGCTGGGCGCGAGACCCTATGGATGGGAACATCCGGACGGCGACAGCTACGCGACGCTTCAGCTGCCGGGCGCGCTCCACGTCAACGGCGCGCAGACCTACGAAGCCGCTGCCCTCGCCGGCCTTGGCCTGATTCAGGCGCCACTCCTGGGGATTGGCCGCTACCTGGAGATTGGTGCGTTGGGAGATCATACCCGATTTTCGTCGCCGGGCGCTCGCCGTGTCCCTCGTCGTGGCACGTCGGAGCAATCTGTCGCGCCGAGTCCGCGCATTCATGAAATGGATCGAAGATGTGCTGGCGCCGTATCCGGAATAGCGAGATGAACGCGCATGGCTTTGGAGTTCGCAGAGGAATTTGATCGCTCCAGAAAATCTCTGCTTTCAGCGACGATCCATATCGATCGCTCCACTTTTCTGCCGCGCCGCCGACATAGCCGCAGCAGCGCTGGGGGATTGACCGCGATGGCGCTTGGAGCGATCGCAGCTCGGCTTCCGACCCGGATGATGGAAGCGCGCCGGCGACCTGCCGCGCGTCAGTCGTGCGATATGGACAGTCCCGCGAGAAGCGGCGCGTAGGCGGCGAGCCTGCGGGATACGAACTCGGTGAAGAGCCGCACGCGCTTTGTCTTGCGTGTCTCGCCCTGTGTGAGAAGCCAGAGCGTTCCGTGCATGTGCAGGTCGGTGCCCGGCACCCGTGCCAGCAGGGGGTCGGCATCTCCGACGAAGCACGGCAGTGTCGTCATCCCCAGCCCTTGCCGTACTGCAACGATCTGCGCCTCGGCGTCCGTGGTCCTGAACGGAACCCCCGTGGCGCGAACCTCACCGTCGCGGGCCCAGTCCGGGATTCCATGAATGCTGATGACAATCCACCGGATGGGATCGGGCGCGCCCGCACGCCACGCCGCCAGTCGATCGCGGGACATGTAGACGCCGCCGAACAGCTCCGGTCCCTTCAGGCCGTGAAGATTGAGCGGCAGGGTTTTGCGGTCGTAGACGACGCGGATCGCGACGTCGGCCTCCCGGTTGGTCAGATTTGCCAGTTCGCCGGACGACAGGATTTCCATCTCGATGTCCGGATGCAGACGCGCGAAATCGGCGAAGTCCGGCATGAGCAGGTGTGTCGCAAGGGGTGGCGCCAGCGTCACCCGCAGCAGCCCGCGCACGCTCTGGTCGCGCCCGAAGACCCGCGTCTCCAGCAGGTGCGACGACGCTTCCATCTGGTCGGCGAACTCGAGCACCTCCTCGCCCGCAGCCGTCAGGCGGTAGCCCGAAGGCAGCTTTTCGAACATGTGCACCCCGAGGTGTTCCTCGAGCTGGGCGATGCGTCGCAGCACGGTCGAGTGGTTCACCCCGAGGCGCTCGGCGGCGGCCCGCACCGAGCCTCCGCGCGCGACGGCAAGAAAGTGGCGAACGTCATCCCAGTCGATCATGGTGCAATCCGGCACCGCGCGGTGCCCCTTCCAACGCTCTTATCCAACAGATCGACCAGCATCTGGTATGTCGCTGGTGCGGGCCGTCATCATAGCTCATATCGACAAGCGCGGCCCAATTCCGAACGGCGGACACCATCGTCGCCGCTGGCGTCAGTCGTCCAGCCGGATCGATTTTGCACCACCGATGTGCGCGCTTCCGCACTCAACGCCTGACGCCGGCGGACCCATCTCGAGGGTCTCGGGGACCTCCCCGAATGATCAAAGACGGAGCCTGAAAGGAGAGGTTATGGGAAAGCTTGAGGGTAAGGTTGCAGTCATCACGGGTGGATCGAGCGGCATGGCGCTGGCGAGCGCCAAGCGGTTCGTTGAAGAAGGCGCCTATGTTTTCATCACTGGCCGGAGGCAGGAGGCGCTCGACGAGGCCGTCAGGCTGATTGGCCGGAACGTGACCGGCGTGCGCGGCGACGCGGCCAATCTCCACGACCTCGACCGTCTGTTCGACACGGTCAAGCGGGAAAAGGGCAGGATCGACGTCCTGTACGCGAGCGCCGGCATGGGCGAAGCCGTCCCGCTGGGCGAGATCACCGAGCAGCATTTCGATGCGACCTTCGGCCTGAATACGCGCGGCACGATGTTTACGGTGCAGAAGGCGTTGCCGCTGTTCAACGATGGCGGATCGATCTTCATGACCGGGTCAGTGGCTTCTGTGAAAGGTTTTCCTGGTTACGGCGTATATGCAGCGAGC
>NZ_JBAURI010000507.1:0-4359 GCF_049581145.1 Bradyrhizobium sp. | reverse complement strand
CACTCGAGGACACCGACTCGACGCAGGAAGAGCTCGCGCTGCGCTTCGGCTCGCGCGTCACTGGCCTCGTCGAAGAGGTGACCGACGACATGGCGCTTTCGAAGGATGAACGGCGGCGGCTTCAGGTCATCGAGGCGCCGAAAAAGTCGATGGGTGCCAAGCTGATCAAGATCGCCGACAAGATCTCGAACGTTCGCGCCCGCGTCTTCTTCGAGCCGAGCCTGCTGCAGCGCGTGGAACTGATGGACTACGTCGCCTGGGCCGAGCAGGTCGTTGCGGGCTGTCGCGGCGGCAACGTTTGGCTCGACCGGACCTTTGACGAAGCTGTGACGAAAGCCAGAGGCACGCTATGAGAAACGGCGGCGACAAGCCGTCGTCTGCGCGGACCTCGTCCACCTGAAAGCAAGCCATTAGGATCAAACGTGGTAGGGAAGCTGGTGTCGAAATGTCCGTGAAGATCAAACGTTCCGTCTATGCCGACATGTTCGGCCCGACCACCGGCGACAAGGTGCGGCTCGCCGACACTGATCTCATCATCGAGGTGGAAAAGGATTTCACGACCTATGGCGAGGAGGTGAAATTCGGCGGCGGCAAGGTGATCCGCGACGGCATGGGGCAGTCGCAGGCGACCAACAAGCAGGGCGCGGTCGACACCGTCATCACCAACGCGCTGATCGTCGACCATTGGGGCATCGTCAAGGCTGACGTCGCGATCAAGGAGGGCATGATCAGCGCCATCGGCAAGGCGGGCAATCCCGACATCCAGCCCAATGTGACCATCGTGATCGGTCCCGGCACCGATGTGATCGCGGGCGAAGGCAAGATTCTCACCGCCGGGGGATTCGACAGCCACATCCATTTCATCTGTCCGCAGCAGATCGAACACGCCCTGATGAGCGGCGTCACCTCGATGCTGGGCGGCGGCACCGGCCCGTCGCACGGCACCTTCGCCACCACCTGCACGCCGGGGCCGTGGCACATGGGGCGCATGATCCAGTCGTTCGACGCGTTCCCGGTCAATCTCGGCATTTCCGGCAAGGGCAACGCGTCGCGCCCGGCGGCGCTGGTCGAGATGGTCAAGGCCGGCGCCTGCGCGCTGAAGCTGCACGAGGATTGGGGCACCACGCCGGCCGCGATCGACAACTGTCTTGCGGTCGCCGACGATTACGACGTCCAGGTGATGCTGCATTCCGATACGCTGAACGAATCCGGCTTCGTCGAGGATACCATCAAGGCCTTCAAGGGCCGCACCATCCATGCCTTCCATACCGAAGGCGCCGGCGGCGGGCACGCACCCGACATCATCAAGATCGCCGGCTTGAAGAACGTGCTGCCGTCCTCGACCAATCCGACGCGGCCGTTCACCCGCAACACCATCGACGAGCATCTGGACATGCTGATGGTGTGCCACCATCTCGACCCCTCGATTGCCGAGGATCTGGCCTTCGCCGAAAGCCGCATCCGGAAAGAGACCATTGCGGCAGAAGACATCCTGCACGATCTCGGCGCGCTCTCGATGATGTCGTCGGATTCCCAGGCCATGGGCCGCCTCGGCGAGGTCATCATCCGTACCTGGCAGACCGCGGACAAGATGAAGAAGCAGCGCGGCGCGTTGCCGGAGGACAAGAGCGGCAACGACAATTTCCGGGTCAAGCGCTACATCGCCAAGTACACCATCAACCCCGCGATCGCTCATGGCGTGTCGAAACTGATCGGCTCGGTGGAGAAGGGCAAGCTTGCCGATCTCGTGCTGTGGTCTCCGGCCTTCTTCGGCGTCAAACCGGATCTGATCATCAAGGGCGGCTCGATCGTGGCAGCTCCGATGGGCGATCCGAACGCCTCGATCCCAACCCCGCAGCCGGTGCACTACCAGCCGATGTTCGCAGCCTACGGCAAGTCGTTGACGGCCTCCTCGGTGATCTTCACCTCGAAGGCGGCGGTCACGGCGGGCCTGGCCCGGCAGCTCGGTATCAGCAAGGCACTCTACGCGGTGCAAAACACCCGCGGCAAGATTTCCAAGAAGAGCATGATCCATAACGACGCTACGCCCAGGATCGAGGTCGATCCGGAGACCTACGAAGTCCGCGCCGACGGCGAACTCCTGACCTGCGAACCCGCCGAGGTGCTGCCTTTGGCGCAGCGGTATTTCATGTACTGAGGCGCGCGGCAGGAGCAGGCGCCGCTTTGCGTTTGCTCGCGCTTCTGCGCTAAGGTCCTTTCGGCTTGAGAGCCGAAGCAGACCAGAAACAGACCAGAACAGAAGCGTCCAGAAACGCCCGGGAGGATACCGTGATCTACGTCGTTGCCACGCTGACCGTAAAACCTGAGACCCGTGCCGAATTCATCGCCGCCGCGACCGACTGCATCAAGGCGACCCGCAAGGAAGCCGGCAATATTGCCTATGATTTGCATGAGAGCGTCACAGATCCCGAAAGAATGGTGTTCGTCGAGCAGTGGGACAATGCCGACGCGCTGGTGCCGCACCGGAGTGCGGAGCATATGAAGACCTTCGGCCGCGTTGCCGTGAAATGCTTCGCGGCGCCGCCCAAGATCGAAATCATCACGCCCGAGAAGGTCGAGGTGCGCTGAACGACGAGAAAAGGGAGAACAACGCCATGATCTATGTCGTCGCCACCACCCAGGTGAAGTCGGAATGCCGCGAGGCCTTTATCAAGGGCGCCAAGGACTGTATCGCCGAGACCCGCAAGGAGAAGGGCTGCCTGGCCTACGAAAGCCACACCAGCATCAACGACCCTAATCTGTTCGTCGTGGTGGAGCGCTGGGAAAGCCGTGAGGACCTCACCGCCCATGCCAAGGCGTCGCACATGAAGGTGTGGCGGGAGTATTCTGCGCCGCTGAAGGTCAGCCCGACCGTGATCGAGATCATCAGCGACGGCCACGTCGAGACGTTTTGAGAGGATTCCGATGATCCGCGCGACAGATGTCAGGCCGCAGCATCGCTGGAAAGACGCGCCGGCCGATACGGTGGTGCTCGATTTCGACGATCGCCACCGCCGGCGCATGGCGATGACGGGCACGCGCGGATTGCAGTTCGTACTCGATCTCGAAAACGCCATCGCGCTGCGCAGCGGCGATGCGCTGGTGCTCGAGGACGCCCGGCTTGTCGAGGTCGTGGCCGCGCCCGAGCCGCTCGCCGAGATCCGCGGCGCCGACCCGCATCATCTGATCCGCCTCGCCTGGCATCTCGGCAACCGCCACCTGCCGACGCAGCTCATGCCGAAAGCTCTGCGGATTCGGCGCGATCACGTGATCGAGGCGATGGTGAAAGGGCTCGGTGCGCGCGTGATCGAGATCGAGGCGCCGTTCGATCCCGAAGGCGGCGCCTATGCCGGCGCAGCGCCGGGCCATGTGCATGAGCAGCACCCGGGTCATGCTCACGCCACGCATGATCATGCGCACGAACACGGTCATCACGACGATCACGTCCATCATCGCCATGGTGAGCATGGCGAGCATGAGCATCACCATGGTCATTCCCATGCTCATGACCACAAATGAGCCGCAGTCGATCCTGGACCGGAGCGGCATGACGAACGCTGAAGCTGGGGCGCTGTACCGGCTGCTGACGTGGCTGTCGCCGTCGTTCCCGGTCGGCGCTTTCGCCTATTCCAGCGGTATCGAATGGGCCGTGGAAGCAGGCGATATCAGTGATGCAGTATCGTTGCGGGGGTGGCTGGCCGCGCTGCTCGCGGATGGGTCCGGGTTCTGCGACGGCGTGTTCCTGGCGCAGGCGCATCGCGCGGCGGAGACGGGCGATGATGGTGTTTTGCGCGAGATCGCCGAGCTCGCCGCGGCCTACGTGCCCTCGCGCGAGCGGCAGCTTGAGACCACCACGCAAGGGCGCGCTTTCATCGAGATTGCGCGCGCCGCATGGAGCTATGACGGCCTCGACCTCTTGATCGCGAGTTGCGGCGGGACGATCGTCTATCCCGTCGCGGTTGGTATCGTCAGCGCCGCGCATGGCATACCGCTGGCGCCGACGCTGCACGCCTTCCTGCATGCCCTGGCCTCGAACTGGATTTCCGCCGGCAGTAGGCTTGTTCCACTGGGCCAGACCGACAGCCAGCGCGTGCTGGCGTCACTGGAGCCGGTCGTCGCCGCCACCGCCGGCCGCGCGTTGCTGGCCACGCTTGACGATCTCGGCAGCGCCACCTTTCGCGCCGATCTCTCAAGCCTCCGCCACGAGACCCAATATACCAGGCTGTTCCGGTCGTGACGCGCCACACGCTTCGCTCGTCGTCCCGGCGAAGGCCGGGACCCACAACCACAGGCGTTCATTGTTGCGCAAGGCGTCTGCCATTCGACTTTATTGACAGATCACCCGGTATGGGTCCCGGC
>NZ_JBAURI010000506.1:0-10806 GCF_049581145.1 Bradyrhizobium sp. | reverse complement strand
CAGGAGGACCGGGTGCGGTTCTCCGGCTACAGCGTCGCCAATTTCAAGATCTTCGCCTTCACGATCGCCGCGATCTTCGCTGCGATCGGCGGCGCGCTGTTCACCCTCGAAGTCGGCTTCATGTCGCCGTCCTTTGTCGGGATCGTTCCCTCGATCGAAATGGTGATCTACACTGCAGTCGGCGGCCGGACGTCGATCTTCGGTGCGGTCTACGGCACGCTCCTGGTGAACTTCGCCAAGACCAGCCTTTCGGAATCGTTCCCGCAGCTCTGGCTGTTCGGCCTTGGCGCGCTGTTCATCGCCGTCGTGCTGGCGTTCCCGAGTGGCCTGGCCGGGATCTGGGGCGACTACGTGCAGCCGCGCATCGACCGGCTGTTCGTCTCGCGCAAGTCGAAATCGGGCTGGGCCGGCGGCTCGGTTGCCGACGGCGCGCCCGCGGAGTGAGGAGAACACCATGCTTGTCGGTCATCAGCCCAAGGAATTCCTGCTCGCGGTCGAGGCGCTCACCGTGTCCTTTGACGGTTTCAAGGCGGTCAACGACCTCTCCTTCTATGTCGAGGAGAATGAGATCCGCGTCATCATCGGCCCGAACGGCGCCGGCAAGACCACGGTGCTCGATCTGATCTGTGGCAAGACCAAAGCCACGTCGGGCTCGATCCAGTTTCGCGGGAAGGAGCTCACCAAGCTCAGGGAGAACGAGATCGTGCAGGCCGGCGTCGGCCGCAAGTTCCAGACGCCGTCGGTGTTCGAAGACCTGACGGTGTTCGAGAACCTGGAGATTTCCTATCCGCGCGGCCGCACCGTGTTCGGCTCGCTGACCTTCCAGCGCGACGCTGCGGTGAAGGAACGGGTCCAGGAAGTGGCCGAGATGATCTTCCTGAAGGACCGTCTCGACGTGTATGCGGATTTATTGAGCCACGGCCAGAAGCAGTGGCTCGAGATCGGCATGCTGCTGATCCAGAACCCGGACCTGTTGATGCTCGACGAGCCGGTCGCCGGCATGAGCGTGTCAGAGCGCGAAAAGACCGCCGAGCTGCTCAATCGCATCATCAAGGACCGCTCGGTCTTGGTAATCGAGCATGACATGAAATTCGTCGAGGACATCGCTCACAAGGTCACAGTGCTGCACCAGGGCCAGATCCTCTCGGAAGGCACCATGGAACACGTCAAGAACGATCCCAAGGTCATCGAAGTCTATCTCGGGCACTGATCAGGACTGTTAAGGAGTTCACGCATGCTGGCTATCTCCGATCTTCACGTCGCCTACGGCCAGAGCGAGGTACTGCATGGCCTCAACGTTTCCGTCGCGGCCAACGAGATCGTGGCGATCATGGGACGCAACGGCATGGGCAAGACCACGCTGATGAAGTCGCTGATGGGCATCCTGCCGACCAAGAGCGGCTCGGTGACCATGGACGGCGCCGAGCTGTCGCCCTTGAAGAGCTATGAGCGCGTGGCCAAGGGTCTAGCCTATGTGCCGCAAGGCCGCATGATCTTCTCGACCATGACGGTGAAGGAAAACATCGAGACCGGTCTCGTCGTCTCCGGCGCGAGCGAGGTGCCTGGCGACATCTACGAGCTGTTTCCGGTGCTGTTGGAAATGAAGGGCCGCCGCGGCGGCAATCTCTCCGGCGGCCAGCAGCAGCAGCTTGCGATCGCGCGTGCGCTCGCCACCAAGCCCAAGGTGCTGTTGCTCGACGAGCCAACCGAGGGCATCCAGCCCTCGATCATCAAGGAGATGGCGCGTACCTTGAAGCGCATCCGCGACACGCGCGGCCTGTCCATCGTTGTCTCCGAACAGGTGTTGAGCTTCGCGCTCGACATCGCCGACCGCGTCCTCGTCATCGAGAATGGCGAGATCGTGCGCGACGATCCGCGTGCGGCCGTCGATGCCGCGCAGGTCTCGAAATATCTGTCTGTCTGAAAACCAACCACAGCTGGTCAAGAAGGGGAGTATTTGATGCCAGAAACACTGATCAAGGTCGATCTTACCAAGTCGGCTTACGACAACGACATGGTTCATAACCGTTGGCATCCCGATGTGCCGATCGTGGCATGGGTCAATCCGGGCGACGATTTCGTCATCGAGACTTACGATTGGACCGGCGGTTTCATCAAGAACAACGATTCGGCCGACGACGTGCGCGACATCGACCTCTCGATCGTGCATTTCCTGTCCGGCCCAATCGGCGTCAAGGGCGCCGAGCCCGGCGATCTCCTGGTGGTCGACCTGCTCGACATCGGCCCGGTGAAGGACAGCCTGTGGGGCTTCAACGGCTTCTTCTCGAAGAAGAACGGCGGCGGCTTCCTGACCGAGCATTTCCCGCTGGCGCAGAAATCGATCTGGGACATCAAGGGCCTCTATACCTCGTCCCGTCACGTCCCCGGCGTGAACTTCGCCGGTCTGGTGCATCCCGGCCTGATCGGCTGTCTGCCCGATCCGAAGATGCTTGCGACCTGGAACGAGCGCGAGAACGCCCTGATCGCCACCAATCCCGAGCGGGTGCCGCCGCTGGCCAATCCGCCGTTTGCCGCGACCACCCATGCCGGTCAGGCGAAAGGCGATGTCAAGGCCAAGATCGGCGCCGAGGGCGCCCGCACCGTGCCGCCGCGCGAGCATGGCGGCAATTGCGACATCAAGGACCTGTCGCGCGGCTCGAAGATCTACTTCCCGGTCTATGTGCCTGGCGGCGGCCTGTCGATGGGCGACCTGCACTTCAGCCAGGGTGATGGCGAGATCACCTTCTGCGGCGCCATTGAAATGGCGGGTTGGCTGCATCTGAAGGTCGACATCATCAAGGACGGTGTCGCCAAATACGGTATCAAGAACCCGATCTTCAAGCCGTCGCCGATCACGCCGAACTACAAGGACTACCTGATCTTCGAGGGCATCTCGGTCGACGAGGCCGGCAAGCAGCATTATCTCGATGTGCATATCGCCTACCGGCAGGCCTGTCTGAACGCGATCGAATATCTCAAGAAGTTCGGCTATTCCGGTGCGCAGGCCTATACGATCCTGGGTGTTGCGCCGGTACAGGGGCACATCAGCGGCGTCGTGGACATCCCGAACGCCTGCGCCACGCTGTATCTGCCGACCGAGATTTTCGATTTCGATATCATGCCGTCCTCGGCTGGTCCGATCAAACACATCAAGGGCGGCGTCGACGTCGCACTCTCGCCCGATAAGTGATCCCTGCGCGACGGGATGCGGGACGGCGAAACCATCCGCCGTCCCGCATCCGCCGCCGCCAAACTATTGTAAGTCGATTTGCCTTGAGGGAAACATGCCGGTCTACGAGTATCTCTGTGGTGAATGCGGGCCGTTCAAGGACATGCGCCCGATGGCGGAATGTGACGACCCGCAGATCTGTCCAGGCTGCGAAAGTTCTTCGCCGCGCGTGATCCTGACCGCGCCGAATTTCTTCTGCATGCCGTCGGACAGGCGGAAGGCGATGGCGACCAACGAGCGCAGCGCGAACGCGCCGAAGACGCTCGACCAGTACAAGGCGTCGCACGGACCCGGCTGCGGCTGCTGCTCCACCAAGCCGAAGCGCGCGATGAAGAAGACGCGATCCGGCGCCAAGAGCTTTCCGACCGCGCGCCCCTGGATGATCAGCCACTGAGCTGGCTCCGAGCCGAAACCGATCGCCGCTACTGCCGCTTCGGCAGCGGTTTTCGCGGCGGGGCGGCCTGTTGTGGCGCGGCAACAACGGCCTGGGGATTGAGCTTGAGAGTCATCCGGATCGCGCCGTCGCTGACATCGGCGAGCGTTTGGCGGGCTTCCTCCAGCACGATACCCGAACGCTTGTCGAAGCTTTCGGCGAGCTCATGGATCGATCTCACCTTCTGAAACAAGGCGCCTTCCTCGCCGTCGGTGAGGCCCGGAATGGCATCATTGATTCTGGCGACGACCTTGTCGAAGCTCGCGAAGGCGTCGTCGGCCCTGGCGAGGGCGCTGTCGATGTCGTCGCCCTTGCTCTTCAGGGATGCCGTGTAGGTTTCGAAGGAGAGCAGCGCATCCTTGATCGTGGCCTCGTTGTCGACGATGAGGTGGTCGACATTATGCAGCGTATCGGTGATCGATTGCTGTTCGCTCCAATCGGCGGTCAGGATCGGGATGCCGTCTTCGTCCAGCGGCGCCGGAGGCGCGGCCGGCGCGCCGCCGATCAGCGAGATCGCCGCGATCCCGGTCAGTCCCTGGAATTCGATGCCGACACTGGTATCCTTGCGGATCGGCGCGCTGTTGTCGAGCATGACGAGGGCGACGATCTTGCGCGGGCTCTCCAGCGTGATCGATTTGATCTCGCCGGCCGGAACGCCGTCGAAAATCACCCCGCCGCCGCGGCGCAGACCTGACGCCGAGCCGTTGAAGACGATGCGCAGCGGGCTCTGGTTGCGGACGGTGCGGATCTTCTGGATCGCGAGCATGCCGACAAACGCCGCGGTGAGCAGCGCAAGCGTCGTGGTTCCGATCACCAGATTGGTCGTCCGCATATCGGGCCCGCAAAGCCGGTTGCCGTGCACCTGCCGCAAACGGCTGGGCAGGGGGCGTATGGCGCGATTTTAGGGCTAAATCGCCACAAACGAAAGGCCGCTCAGAGCCTCGCCTCAGTGGTCCATTCCTTTGCGCTCGCTCCCGCCATCGAGCGGACGCGCTCTTCGTCGCTTGCGAGCTCGGCGGCGGTTCCGCTGTAGACGATGGCGCCGTCATCCAGCACGTAGGCGCGGTCGGCGATGGCCAGGCTGACCCGCACATTCTGCTCCACCAGCAACACGGCGATCCCCTCCTTGCGCATCGCCTGAATGATCTGAAAGACTTCCTTTACCAGAAGCGGAGCGAGACCCTGGCTCGGCTCGTCGAGCAGCAGAAGCTTGGGGTTGAGCAGCAGCACTCTCGCGATCGAGAGCATCTCCTGCTCGCCACCGGAAAGTTGTCGGCCGCGATTATCGCGTCGTTCCGCCAGCCGCGGAAACGTCTCCAGGACGCGTTTGACCGTCCAAGCCCCGGGCCGCGTCAGAGGTACCCGCAGGTTGTCCTCGACCGTCAGATTGGCAAAGATCTTTCGGCCTTCCGGTACATAGCCCACGCCAAGTGCCGCCACCTGATAGGGCGGCATCCGAGCGGCTTCGATCCCGAACAGGTCCACACTGCCTTCCCGGGGCGGCGTCAAACCCATGATGCTGCGTAGCGTTGTTGTCTTGCCGGCGCCGTTGCGGCCAAGGAGCACGACGATCTCGCCCTCGTTGACCGTCAGTCCGACGTTGTGAAGAATGTGGCTCTTGCCGTAGAAGGTCTGCAACCCCGAAGCCTTGAGCGGTGTCATCGGCTTTCTCCAAGATAGGCTGCCTGAACCGCCTCCGAGTCTGCGATCTGCTTCGGCGTACCTTCGGCGAGCAGATTGCCGCGATCGAGCACCGTGATGTAATCGGCCAGGTGAAAGACCACGCGCATGTCGTGCTCGATCAGGACGATCGTGTAATGCCGCTCCTGGTGCAGGCGGCGAATCAAGGCGGTGATCTCATATGTTTCCTGGTCGCCCATGCCGGCCGTCGGCTCATCGAGCAGCAATAGCCGCGGGAGTTGTGCGAGCGCCATTGCGATCTCGGTGGTCCTCTGGTCGCCGTGGGAAAGTTCGCCGACCAGCCGATCGGCTTTGGTGGTGAGTCCCACGAGCGTCAGCATCTCCGCTGCGACGTCGTTGGCAAGCTTCGCGTCAGCCTGGTTCGGCATC
Organism: Bradyrhizobium sp.; assembly: GCF_049581145.1. GTDB lineage: Bacteria > Pseudomonadota > Alphaproteobacteria > Rhizobiales > Xanthobacteraceae > Bradyrhizobium. The sequence continues at coordinate 5,074 of NZ_JBAURI010000506.1, read as the reverse complement.
ATATGCAACGTCTGTCCCGCCGCGACCTCGGCCGCGGTAAGCACGTTTTCGTGGACGGTCAGTTCGGGAAAGATCTCGGTGATCTGGAAGGTGCGCCCCATGCCGAGTCCGACGCGCGAATGTGCCGGAATCTGTGTCACGTCCTTGCCTTCGAACAGGATCGCGCCCTTGGTTGGGGGGAAATAGCCGCTGATCATATTGAAGAAGGTCGTCTTGCCGGCCCCGTTCGGACCGATGATGGCGCGGAGCTCGCCGCTTTTGACGGACATCGACACGTCCTTCACGGCAACGAGGCTGCCAAACCGTTTCGTGATGTTGCGGACCTCGAGCATGGTCATGCCGAGGCCCGCAGGCGCCGCATTCCCAGCAGGCCCCGCGGGAAGAAGAGCACGACCAACACGAAGATCGCGCCGACAAAGGACATCCAGTTCACGGTCATCGAAGAGATGTAGTCCTGGAGCACGACGAATACCGTCGCGCCGACGAGCGGCCCCCAGAATGTCCGCATACCGCCCATGACGCACATCACCACGAAATAACCGGACAGCGAGTAATGCAGCGACATGGGATCGGCAAAATTGTTGAGCAGCGCATAGAGCGTGCCCGCGAGCGCGGTGAAGAAGCAGGAGATCGAAAACGACAGCCAGATTTGGCGCTCGACCGGGATAGCCAGAAAGCGTGCGCGGCGCTCATTTTCCCGGATTGCCCGCAAGGTGTGGCCGAACGGAGAGCGGATCAGAAGGCCTAGCAACGCCACGGCAACAGCGAAGACGGCCAGGAGGAAAAAATAAAATCGCGACCCTCCCTCAGTGATATCGAGGGTAAGCGGGCCAAAGCCGATCGGCTCGCGGTGAAAGTCGCGCAAGCCGTCGAAGCCGCCAGTGAAATCGTTCCAGCTATAGGCGAGATAATACCAGAGCTGGCCGAACGCGATCGTGCACATCGCGAAATAGACGCCGCGGCGGCGCACGATCAGCAACCCGAACAGAGTGCCGGCCAACCCGCCGAGCAGTGTCCCAGCGAGCATGGCGAGCGGTGTGCTATGCACGAGATAGCGCAGCGTAAGCCCGGCGCCGTATGCGCCGAGCCCGAAATAGGCGGCATGGCCGAAACTCAGCACCCCGGTGAATCCGAGCAGCAGGTTCAGCCCCATCGCAGCCAGCCCGAAGATCAGCACGCGCCCCGCGAGCGCCGTGTAACCGCCGAGCAGAGGAAGCCAATAGGGGACCGCGATCAGGACGGCCCAGATGAGGACGAGCACCGCCCAGCGCGGAACGGCTGGCAGCCGCGCCGCTGGGCCCTTGGCGGTGACATTTGTGCTGACATTGGTGCCGACGTCGGTGCTCATGACATCATTCCTTCCTCACCCATGAGGCCCCGGGGTCGCACAAGAAGGACCAGCATCATGATGGCGTAAATCACCGCTTCGCTCGCCGACGGAAAGAAGACCGTGGTAAGGGCCGCCGCCAGCCCGATCAGCAGCCCGCCGAAGAGCGTGCCGATCAGGCTGCCAACCCCGCCGACGATGATGGCGATGAAGCTCGGCATCAGCAGGTCGTCGCCCATGTTGGGATTGAGGCCGATCTGTCCGGCGGCAAGCACTCCGCTCAAGCCAGCCAGCATGCAGCCCAGGGCGAAATTGAACGTTCGCAGCAAGCTGATGTTGATCCCCAGCGAGGCCACCGTTTCGAGGTCGAGCGTGCCCGCCCGGATGCGGATGCCGACCCGCGTGTAGCGCAGGAATCCGAACAATCCGAGGACCGTGGCGATGACGACCGCCACCATGAAGACACGATACCAGGTGATGAAGAACAGCTCGGAACTGATCGGCTGGGACAGAAATTCGGGCAATCCCAGGGGAAGGCCGTTGGGACCCCAGACGTAACGGGCGACGTCCTGCATCACGAACGCAAACCCGAACGTGAGCAGGAGGCTATAGACCGGATCCCGATTATAGACCCGGCGGATCATCAGCCTCTCGACCAGCAGGCCGATCAGCGCCGTAATCAGCGGCGAGACCAGCAGTGCGCCCCAGTAACCCAGCGTCGGCGACAAGGTGTAGGCGAGGTAGCCGCCGAGCGCGAGAAAATTGCCATGAGCAAAATTGATGACGTTGCTGAGATTGAGGATCAGGGCCAGACCCAGCGCCATCAGCACATAGAACGCACCAATGATGAGTCCATTGGTGACGTTGAACAATATGAGCTGGGTCATCCCGTACTCCGCCCTGATGATTTCTAGGCTCGCTGCCCGATCAGGCCGGCTCCACCATCTTGCAGCCGGTGTCTGCGACCGAGCCCGCGGCCTGCTCGCCCGGGACGAGCGTGGAGGTGGTGAAAACGTCGTCAGCGCCGGACTTCGGCGGATGCGCCTCGCCGACGAAAATATTCGGCATGAGTTCGTGATCGCCGGCCCGATATCGCACCTTCCCGGGTTGCAGCGCGACCTCCGGCGGCAGCTCCATATCCTCCACGGCCTTCGCCAGCTTCGGACCCTCGAGCGATTTCGCGCTGGCTGCCGCGAGACGGACAGTGTGCATCGATACGTATCCGAACCAGTCCCGCGCAGACGGCGTTTTCTTGGTTGCGGCCCGGTAATCGCTCACGAACTTGACGACCTCGGGCACGTTGGGCTGATTCCACCACCATTCCATGGTCCACCAGCCCGTCTGCGCGTCCGGCGGGCAGGCCTTGATGCTTTCCAGCTCGAACAGAGCGCCACCGAGCGCCATGTCCTTCTGCATGCCGAACTGGGTGAACTGCTTCATGCAGTTGATCTGCGTCAGCCCGCCCATGTTGTTGAGCAGCACGTTGGGCTTGTAGGCCTTGGCCTTGATCAGCGTGGCTGAGAAATCCGTGGCGTTGATCGGCAGCATGTCACCCTCGTAGGTGCCGCCCGCCTTGCTCAACGCCTTGACGAAGGCGTCCTGGAGCGTATGGCCATAGGCATAGTCCGGCGTGACGAAGAACCATTTCTTGCCGAACTTCTTCACCAGTTCCGGCGTGACCGCATTGGCATCCATCGTCGTCGTGTTGCAGACGCGGAACACGTTCCATTTGCAATTTGAGCCCGTGATCGGATCGGTGTGACCGCCCGGCACGATGTGGAAGATCTTTTTCTCATTGGTGACCTGCGACATCGCGTAGGCGATACCCGAGTTGACGTCACCGAAAATGACGTCGACCTTGTCGCGATCGATCAGCTTTCGTGTCTTCTGTACGCCGGTGCCGACATCGTTAGCCGAATCCTCGACCAGCAGCTCGACCTGTCGGCCTAGAATCCCGCCGGTCTTGTTGATTTCGGCCTCGGCGTATTTTGCGCCATCGACCTCGCTCTGCGCCAGCGCCGAGAGGACGCCGGTCAGCGGATCGACCATGCCGATCCGCACCGGCGTTTCACCGCGCGCCTGGATGATGAAGGGAGATGTGAATTGCGCTGCAGCAATCGCGACGCCGGATTTGAGCACAGTCCGGCGATCGAGTGACCAGGGTCGTTGCGAAATACCCATATCGTCCTCCCGGAAGATGATTGTGTGTCTTGGCCGGCATTCTGCGATGCCGTTACGGGTGCCAGCGTAACCCTTCCGCTTTGCTTTTGCCAATAACAGGCATTTGCGACCTTTGGCCTAGTCGCCTGCGTCATACCGGTGAGGGGTTACGATCTCGCGTCAGCACAGCGCTCATCATCCGATCTGCACTCTAATGGCCCGCGGCGCTGTTGGCGGCAGCGTTGTTAAGGACGATCAGGGCGTCGACGGCCACGCCGGTCTTGGCGTTGATCAGGAACGGGTTGACGTCGATCGAGGCGATGCGGGAGCCGGCATCCGCGATCAGGTTGGACAGGCCGACCAGCGCCTTGACCGCGGAGGCCTCGTGCAATGCCGGCTTGCCGCGATAGCCCTTCATCTTCACCCCGGCCTTGGTGCGGCCGATCAGCTGCCTCGCCTCGGCCTCGTCGAGCGGTGCGCCGGCGAGCGCGACGTCCTTCAGCAGTTCGATATCGACTCCGCCGGTGCCGAACAGCACCACCGGACCCATCTCGGCATCGAGCGAGGCGCCGACCACGAGTTCGAGATCGGCCTTGACCTGCTGCGCGATCAGGATGCCTTCGAGCTTCGGCCTGCCTTTCAGTTTCGTCACCCGCGCGGTGATGTCGTTGAACGCCTTCTTCACCTCGGCGGCGCTGTTGAGATTCAGCGCCACGCCGCCGATGTCGGATTTGTGCAGGATCTCCGCGCTCACGACCTTGGCGACCACGGGGAAGCCGATCTTCTTGGCGATCCCGACAGCTTCCACCGCCGTCTGCGCAATGGCTTCCCTGGAGACCGGGATCCCGTAGGCCTTCAGCAGCCTCTTCGATGCGACCTCGTCGAGTGCCGCGCCCTTGGCGCTGTTCAGCGTCTTCTCCAGCAAGGCGCGCGCCGACGCCTTCGAGCTCGATACGATGTCGGGGACCTGCTTGGGCAAGGAGGCATAGTCGATCAGCGACTTGATGGCGCCGACCGCGCGGTCGAGGCCCTGCAACACCGCGATGTCGGGCAGCGATTTGCGCAACGTCTTGGTGTACTCGGTGAAACCGATCGACATCGTGCTGATATAGATCACCGGCTTATGGGCCTTGGCCGCCATCGCGTTGACCATGCGCAGGCTGCGCTCGCGCAGTTCATGCGGCGCCTTCGGCAATTCGGCGTCGATGATGACGATGTCGGTATCGGGATCGTCGATCATGATCTTGATCGACTGCATGTAGACCGAGGGATCGACCACCGCCGCGAATCCCGCGTCCAGCGGATTGCCGACGATCGAGCCCGGGCCAAGCATTTGTGCGAGCTTCTCGCTCGCATCGTTGCCGAGCGGCGCGAAATTCAGGCCGGCCGCATGAAAGGCGTCGATCAAGAGGCCGCGCTTGCCGCCCGACAGCGTCACCGCGGCAAGCCGGTTGCCGGCGGGCGGTTCGGCGTGCACGAAACATTCGGTGGTTTCGATCAGTTCGTCGAGACCGCGCACCCGGATCACGCCTTCGCGGGTCGAGATCGCGTCGAAGGTCTCGATCGAGCCGGCGAGCGCGCCGGTAT
>NZ_JBAURI010000505.1:0-1511 GCF_049581145.1 Bradyrhizobium sp. | reverse complement strand
GCGCCGGATCGAGCCCGTCGGCGGTGGAATATTCGTCGAGCAATTGCTCGAGCCGGACCAGGTTCTGCGGCAGCGTCGACGCGGCGAGCGGCGGCGGCAGATGGCCGATCGTGACCGCGCCGATCCGCCGCTTGGCCTGCGCCGCCTCGCCGGGATCATTGACGATGAAGGGGTAGATCACAGGCAACCCGCCGGTCAGCGCTTCCGGCCAGCACGACTCCGACAGCGCCACCGACTTGCCCGGCAGCCATTCCAGCGTGCCATGCGCGCCCATATGAATCAGGGCGTCAATGCTTTGGCTCCTCAGCCACAGATAAAAAGCGACATAGCCATGGCGGGGCGTGCGCGAGAGGTCGTGGTAGTCGGCGTCCCGCTGGCCGGTTTCGCCGCGCTCGGGCTGCACGGCGATGACGGCCTTGCCGCGGCGGAGGGCGGCGAAGCGAAACGCGCCGTCACGCACCAGGGGATCGCTCTCCGGCACGCCCCATACCTTGGCGACGTCGTCCTGCAGTTGCGGAGCAAGCGTTGCCAGCGCGGCGCGGTAGTCACCGACGCTCCACCTCATGTCGGCTTCGCCGAGGGCCTGCCCCAGCAAACGGCCACTCGCGACGTCGAAGCCGCACGTCAACAGATCGCTCAGCAGCGTTTCAGCCGAGGCGAGCGCGTCCAGCCCGACTGCATGCGCAATCTGGTGCGGACGGCCGGGATAGCTCGACAGCACGATTGCCAGCCGCTTGTCACAGGCCGGTATCTGCGCCAGCCGATGCCAGGATGATATCCGTTCGACCACGGCGTCGACGCGTCTCTCGTCGGGCTGATGCGCGAGGCGCGCGAACTGCAGATCGGCATCGCGGGCGTCCGGCGACTTGAAGCTGACCACGCCGGCAAAGATCCGCCCATCCACTTCGGGCAATACCACATGCATCGCGAGATCGGCGGCCGACAGACCGCGGAGCGAAGCCGCCCAATCCTCCCGCCGCGCCGTCGACAACGCGACCTGGAACACCGGACAGGCGACGGCATCGAATGGCGTCGCCCCGCCATCGGAGATCGCCGAGAACGCGGTCGCGTTCACGATTGCAGCCGGCGGGCGTCGCTCAAAATGAGCGCGCAGCCAATCGTCAATGCCAGGCGCTTTCAGCGAGGGCGCGAAAGCGCCATAGGCGTCAAACCCTCGCTGCCGCAGGCTTCCGATCAGCGCGTCGACGGGACCGGTGTCCGCCGCGGCGAGATAGGACCGGTAGAACGTGACGAGCGCGTGCGGCCGGCCATCGGAGAGCGGCAAACCATCGAGCGCGCCGTGCGCCGGATCGTAGAAACCCAGCGCGGGGATGTCGACGTTTCCCAGCACTGGCCCGGCATAGAGGCCTGACGCCAGCGCGAGCTGGGCGATCGCGGCCTGCGCCGCCACGGCGCCACCGGTGTCGCAGAGCAGCTTGAGTTGCCGCAAGGCGGAGCGAGGCAGTGTCGATAGCGCATCGAGGCCGGGGTCGTCGCGGCCGTCCGCCGGC
>NZ_JBAURI010000504.1:0-1786 GCF_049581145.1 Bradyrhizobium sp. | reverse complement strand
TCCTTGGCGGCGGCTACTCCGGCCTGTGGACGGCGTATTACCTGCTACGGCATGAGCCCGCACTCCGCGTTGCGGTGGTGGAGAAGGAGATCGCGGGCTTCGGCGGCTCGGGCCGCAACGGAGGTTGGTGTTCCCCAAATTTTCCGGTGACGGCTGGCGCGCTGGAGAAGCGCTTCGGGGCTGAGACCGCGCGCAATTTGCTGCTGACCATGCGCGCCTCGGTGGATGAGGTGGGTCGCGTCTGTGCAGAAGAAAAGATCGATGCCCACTTCCATAACGGGGGCGTCCTGACTTTGGCGCGCGGGCAGCATCAGCTATCGGGCATTCGCTCAAGCTATGCAGCGTATGAGCGGCTCGGATTGAGTAATCGCTACCAGCTGCTCAGTGCCCCAGAAGCTGGGGAACGCATTCGCGTTACCGATGTGTATGGCGGGCTGTACACACCTGACGGCGCAAGCCTGCATCCGGCGCGCCTGGTGCGCGGCGTGGCGCGAGCCGTCGAGGCACGCGGCGGGATCATCTATGAGCAGACGCAAGTGACTAGCTTCAAGGCTGGGAGCCTCCTCACGCCCGGGGGCGAGCTGCGCGCGAAACGTGCCATCGTGCTCGCGGGAGAGGCCTACCTGACGCGCCTCCCGCGCCTGCACCGTGCACTGCTGCCGGTCTATTCCCTGATCTCGTTGACGGAACCGCTAACTGCCCGGCAATGGTCGCAGATCGGATGGCAGAATGGCGAGAGCGTTGCTTCTACGCGCAACACGGTCGTATATCTGACCAAGACCCGGGATGGACGCATCCTCTTTGGAAGCCGCGGCGCGCCTTATGTCTTCGGGTCGAAAATCACCGACCAGCAAGACACCCATGAAGCGACCCTGAAGATGATCCAACGCTCATTGATGGAGTGGTTCCCGTCATTGACAGGGATTGGTTTCACCCACGCCTGGGGCGGCCCGGTGGGCATGCCGCGCGACTGGATGCCGGCTGTGAGCTTTGACGCGCACTCGCGCATGGGTTCGATTATGGGCTATACGGGACAGGGGGTTTCCACCAGCAATCTGGCCGGACGATTGCTCGCCGGCCTGATCATGAATCGTAAGACGGGATTGGAAATGCTTCCGCTAGCCCAGAGACGTTCACCAAAGTGGGAGATAGAACCGGTACGCTGGCTGGTTGTCCGCTATATGCAGAACGCCTTTATGCGCATAGATGAAGCCGCAGAGGCTGGGCGGCCACGCCCAGTGGATGCCCGGCTCGCAGAACATCTAGGCAGACATTAGCTAATGCCCCGGCACAATTCGTAACTTTGAACGCTACATTGCTGGGTCATTGCGAAGCCGCACTCAGGCGCGATTCAAGGTAGACGCGCAGGAAATCGTGCAGGGGCCAACCCTCGTGGGTCCATTTGAGGGTTGTTTCGCGGGCCATTTTCAGGCCGGCCGTCTCGGCCGCCAACGATGCCGGAGGGGTGGCCAGCACCTCAATGTCCAATCGCTGCACGGACGTTTGATCCAGCACGCGAATCCCGTAAAGCCCCGGTCCCCCGACTCGGACTTGTGCTGTCTTCTGCGCGGCCGACCAATCGAGCGGTTGGACGCTCGGTGGGGTTGCCGCATTGGTTTGTCCATCCGCGGATACCCTAAGCCCGTATTGGCCCGTGGGTAGAACACGGAGCGCCGGAGCGATCGAGATCTCGCCCTCCGGGCTGACAGCCGCTACCATCTCGGAGTTGACGGCCATTTCTTCGCGTCCTGCCGGGATCGGGAAAGCAGTCTCGGCTGTTGCCGGC
>NZ_JBAURI010000503.1:0-1790 GCF_049581145.1 Bradyrhizobium sp. | reverse complement strand
CTACACTACCGCACATTTTGTAACGCATGGCGCCAAGGCTCACGCGAGCGGTGTTCGCGGTGTGCGGACGACCGGACGTAGGGTTTCCGTCGAGAACAGCCGAAGGTCGGGTCGAGTTGAGGCTGCGTCGTCGCATAGGATGAGCGCTGCGGACAGGCGTTCGCCGAGGGATGCGTCGGCGATGCGTCGAGTGAGCAGCCATCATCGGCGCGGAGAGCGGACGAGTGGCAATGAGCGTCTGGATATCGTCGCGGGAGTAAAGGCGCACTCTTCGGCCTCTGGAATTTATGCCAACGGCGTGGCTCATCCGGTAGAGGCGAGCCAGGCGGGGTCAATGACAACGCGGGCAGGAGCTTTGCCGGAAGTGGCGGCCAGGGTTGACGCGTTGCCTGCGGAGAGAGTGCCTGCGCCGTTGCAGTCGAGCGGGCCTTCGGATCTGGTGGGAGCGCCGGGCTCGACTACGGCGGGACCTGAGACGCGTGCGAGCACGGTTGGCGGGTTGTCGCTGGGGACGCGTGAAGCGATCGCTGAAGAAGCGGGTCAGCCTGAGGTGATCCCTGGGCTCTACCGTTATGGGCGGCTGGTGGTTCCGCCGCCGATGCGGGGCACGCGCGAGATTCTTGTGCATCAGAATTTGATTGCGGATGAAGAAGGTCTCAGCCGCATTCAGGATGACGATGATCTTCGCCGCATGCGCGGAGAGAGGATGCTGGTGGACTTTCCCGAGAGCATGAGTCTGCATGTGAACGCGGAGCTGGCGGGTGATCGACGGTGTGCGCGGCCGTGGACGGTGCGGTTCGCGGCAGACATTGCGCGGGCGTATTATTTGCGCTTTCACCAGCCGCTGCAGGTGAACTCGGCGGTGCGGACGGTGGCGTACCAACTGCGGCTGCGGCGCGTGAATGGAAATGCTGCGGGCATTGGTGGAGAGATGGCGTCGCCGCACTTGACTGGCGAGGCAATCGACTTTGGCAAGCGTGATATGACGACCGAGGAGATTGCGTGGATGCGCACGTATCTGCGGCCGCTGATGCAGGTTGGGAAGGTTGATGTGGAAGAGGAGTTTCAGCAGGCCTGCTTCCACATTAGTGTGTATCGCTCGTATGCGCCGGCGATGGCGTTGTCGCGCCGCGAGTATGCAGAGGTGGGTAGCCCACACGTGACGCGGGCACGTGCGGATGTGGATCAGTAAGAGACTTTTGTTCGCCAAGGGAAAAGGAGACGGCCGGATTTCCGGTCGTCCCTTTTCAAACTTTGTTGGGGTTCTCTGGAACCTTTTCGCCCTTCGCGCGGGCTTCGGATAAGGCAATGGCGATGGCCTGCTTCGGATTGGTGACCTTCTTGCCGCTGCGACCGCTTTTCAGCTTGCCTTGATGCATCTCGCGCATCTCGGTTTCGACTTGCTTGCCGACTCCGGGGCCGTACTTCTTCTTTGCCGAAGACTTCTTTGCGGCGGTCTTCTTGGCTGGAGCCTTCTTGGTGGATGATTTCTTTGTTGCGGATTTCTTGGTTGCCTTTTTGGTTGCCATTGGGTGAAACCTCCCGTGAGGTTTGAGGGCAGGTGTGCGAACTTCGTTGCATCAGGGCCGGGGGCGATTGCGCAGGATGATGTAGCCGGCGATGAGCAGGCCGATGGCTAGCGCGATGTAGAACACGTGGTCGTGAGAGCGGCCTAGATCTCCATTGCGCCAGGCGACGTAGGTGAGGTTGAGGTCGTCGGCGAGGCCGGGGATGGTGACGGCATTGAACGCGGTTGCAGGGTCGGGGCCGGGGGCTGTGGGGAGCGAGCC
>NZ_JBAURI010000502.1:0-4554 GCF_049581145.1 Bradyrhizobium sp. | reverse complement strand
TGACGCCGTCGATGGCGTCGAGCTGCGCCATCGAATAGACCAGCGTGTAGCTGACGCCGTTGAGGCTGAAGCTGCCGCCATGGTCGGTGGCACCGTAGTCGACCGAGGCGCCGTTGCCGAAAGTCAGGCCTGTCGTGGTGATACCGGGCTGCGCGGTTGCGTTCAGCGCAAGCCCGCCGGCGCCGGTGATGCTGATCGGCGCGTTGATGGCGATGCCGCCCGCCGCGTTCAGCGCCAGGACCGTTGCCGCCGCCCATGTCAGCGGCGCGGCTAGCGCAATGTTGCCGGCCTGCGAACCGCCAATGCCGGTCGCGATCGTCACGTTTGCCGCACCAAGCGCATTCTGCAGCGTGGCAACATTGATGACGCTGTCATTGGTGTTGGCATCGAAGCTGCCGCCGGTGTTGCCGACGCCGCTCGAAATGATGACGTTGTACGGATCGAGCAACAGCGTGCCGAAGCCGCCGTTGGCCGCCGAAAGGTCGGTGAAGCCGGTGTAATCGAGCAAGGCCTTGCCGGACACCTCGGCTTCGCCGCCATTGCCGCCCTGGGCGCCGCCCCGCGACGTGATCGTGCCGGCGAATTTGGTCAGTTGGTTCGACCAGACCACGACATTACCACCGTTGCCGGTTGCGGTCGCGTCGGCGCGGATCGCCGTGCTGCCGTCGATGTTGACGGTGTCGGCCTGCTGCAGGGGACCCTGGCCATGGCTTCCGCCACCGATGTTGATGCTGCCTCCGCCGGCCCCGCCCGAGGCATCGACGGTGGCGCCCGCTAGCGTAATGTTCTTGCCGGTGACCGTGACGGCGCCGCCTTTGCTCTGCCGAGCGGTGGCGATCAGGCGCCCCGAGACGTTGACGCTGCCGCCGGCGCCACCGCCGATGAAGATCGAACCGGTGTGTCCGCCGATCGTGCGCGCCTCGACCAGGCCCGAAATATTCACCGCGTTGCGCGCGGCTTCGCGCGCGGTTGCGGCGCTGATGATCACGCTGCCGCCGTCGGCCTTGATGCTGCCCGAGTTGCGGATCAGCGCGCCATTGCCGCCGCTTGCAGTCGGCAACGCCACCTGGAGGAACCCGTCGCCGGCGAAATCCAGCGTCGCGCTTTCCCCAGAACCGAGCCCCACCTTGCCGAGCGGCACGGAAATGTTGCCGGCGTTGGACACGGTGCCGCCGAGCAGCGCGGCGTAGCCGCCGCGGCCGACCATGATGGTGCCGGCGTTGCTGACGGCCGCGGATGCGCCGTTGCCGGTGAAGCTGCGCTTGCCGCTGAGGAAATCCGCATCCGAAATCCCGAGCGTCGAGGCGACGAAGCCGCCGCCGGTGTTGACCACGCCCGTACTGGTGATCGCGATGCCGTTCGGGTTGACCAGATAGACCTGGCCATTGGCGGTGAGCGAACCGGCGATGGTCGAGGGCGTGTTGCCGGTGACGCGATTGAGCATCGCCGCGGCACCGTTCGGCTGCTGGATGTTGACCGCCGAGCCCTGGCCGATCGAAAAACTCTGCCAGTTGACGACGGCGCTCTGGCTGGTCTGGGTGATGTTCAGCCGCGCAGCGGAGGGCTGCACGATCGCGACGCTGCCCGCGGCGACGCTGCCGCCCGTCGGCAGATTCTGCGCCAGTGCGGAGCCGATGAGAATCGGGCTGCTTAACGCTGTCGTCGCCAGCAGCAGCGCCGCTCGCGCACGGCGATGCAACCTGCCAGAACGGATTAAAACCTGGTCGCCAAAGTCGATCATCGGATTTTTCCGCCCGTCATGCTAAAATCTGAACGCCGAGACCACGGTGAATCGATTGCTTTCCGGCGCGACGGGAATCCCCCCTGGCACGCCGGCACTGATGTCGGCATGGCCGTATTCCAGCGACAGCGAGCCGTTTGACAGGCTGCCTGCGGCCGCACCGCCGAGGCGGATACCTCCGCCGTAGGAAGAGGCATGGACACGGGGGGCTTCCAGCGCCGTCGGGTCTTCCAGTGCGACTTCGCCATAGGCCGCGAAGACATAGGGCGTCGCCACTACGCCGAGCGGCGAGCCGAAGATCACGGCGTTCTGCAATGGCAGCACCCATGGCGACTGCAGTTCGCCCCTGACGACGTAGCCCTCGTCACCGACGATGGTGCCGGCGTCAAAGGCCGAAAGTCCCGTCGTATTGGCGATGCCGATTTGTTCGCTGCGCAACAGCGGCGCGTTGAACGAGGTCTGCGCCCGCGCTGAAAAGCCGACCGCGAGGTGATCGAGCACAGCATGGTTGTAGTTGAGGGTGATGTCGAACTTCTGGAACGCGGCATCCGCGCCCAGTCGCGACAACGGCAGCAGCGGCGAAGCGTCCGCCGCGCTGCGCGCGCCAAGCCCATCGATGCCAAACGACGCGGTGGCGCGACCGGAAATGGTGGCGCCCCATGGCGTCAGTACATCGCCATCATTGGCAAAGCGAACGATGCGCAGCCGGTCCACCGAGAGCGGTGCCGGATCGCCGCCGACGAACAGCCTCTGCTGCTCGTCCTGGGCGTCGAACGACACTTCGCTGTTGAAATTGGCGCTTCGCCCGCGCAGCCAGGCATAGCGCAGCCGTAGCGACAGTCGTTCGAACGCATCAGTGGTCTGAACGCCGGCAACAGACTGGGGCGTGGTGCGGGCGTCGGTATATTCGGCGTTGAAGGTGAGCCCATCGATCCACACCGGCAGGATGAAACCCGCCGCCAGGATACGGTTGCGCGGATAGGTGCCGAAGAAACCATTACCGGCCTCCTCCTCCGGGTGACCGCTGGCGCGCAAATAGATCAACTCGCCGAGTCCGGCGATGCTGCTGAAGTCGAGACCGACGCCGACCGTGGTACCCCCGAGTGCCTTCGACAGCGTGTTGTCGAACGTCAGCGTCTCGCTCACCGCCTGATATTTGGCATCGATTGCCAGCACCGTGGCGCCCTCGCTTTTGCCAGGCGACAGCGTCGAACGCAGGATCACGCCGGCAGTGTCACCAGCGAGAAGGACGCGACGTTCGAGTTCGACCAACGTCACCCCATGGCGGCCTACCAGCGGCTCAATCAGCGAGGCAATGCGATGGCGTACCCGCTCCGGCACATCCTTGAGCTCTATGCGCTCCATGAAGCCGTCGACGACCGTGAGTTTAAGACGGGCTCCGTTGACGAGATGCTGCGGCGGCAGCACCACGCGTACCAGCACATAGCCGGCTCTGGCATACGCCGCCTCAAGATCGCGGGCGGCGGCAAAAATCTCTGCGCCCGACACCGGGCGTCCTATCAGGCGCCGCTCAAGCTCAATGGTCGCCGCAGCCAGTTCCGGCAGAGGGCCCTTGATCTGAATTCCGGAAAGTTCGACGAACAGTTTCTCCGCGCCCGACGGCGTCGCCAAGCCTGACGCGCCCGACAGGGCGAAGCCGCCCTGATGCTCCAGATTGGGCCGGAAACTCGGCGGCGTGATCTGCGACGCGGTCTGCGCTTGCGCGACCGCGGGCAACAGGGTCAGACACAGGCCGAGGCCGCCCCACAACTGGAACAGCATCGCGCAGATGCCTTTTTTCGTATACGCGACCTCGCCGCCATCGCACGTCGCCATCCGATCGCGGATATGTTCCGAAACACGGCGCAATGATCGTTGCGAGAGGTGCACAGTGCACTCTCGTGACCCGCGGATGGCGTGGCTTTGGGCGATCACAGCGAGCACCTGTCAAATTTCCCGAAGACATGAACGAGCCCGAGCTTCACCATACGTAACGCAGCGTGCCGGAGCTGGCGTAGTTCTGTGCGCCTTGAGCAAATTCGCCGTCGAACTTTGCCAGCAGCGACCATTGCGGCGTGATGAAGAGCTGCGCCCCGACCGACGTCAGAGCCGAGTCCTTCGGAATTGGCGCGCCGTCGACGATGAAGGAGGCGCCCGGCAGGGTCTGGAAGGCGGCGCTGAGCGCCGGATTGCCGACCGTGTCGTGCGCGTAGGCGACGCGCCCGCGCAGGACCAGCGGCATGCCGGCAAGCATCGTCGGGTGGTCGAGCCGCACGCCGAGTTCGCTACGCACGTCGCTCGCCTGCATCGACGCATAGTTGAGCCCGAAACCGCCGCCGGCGACATCGGTCTCGCTGAAGGCGGCGGTGGAAAATTCCTGCGCCTGCACGGCGGCGTAAGGCGTGAGCCCGAGCCACGGCAGCACCGCGAAGCGGTAGCCGCCTTCGAGCCGGGCGCCGTAGCTCTCGCCCTGGAAGCGACCGGTGAGCTGATCGCCGAGGGCGGTGCGGCTCGTCGAAAACCATTGGTTGGCGAAGGACACCGCACCCGCCACATAGGCCGCCCCCGCATGAGTGATGCCGTAGCCACCGACCTGGACGGCGTCGCTGCGGCCACCGCCGAGACCGCCCGAAAGGCCCCAATTGGTGCCGCCGCCGGCGAGCGCGAAGCCCAGGATCGTGTCCGGGGAGACGTGATAATCCATACCGCCCGCAATGCCGTAGGTGTGGGCGGTGAGATTGCTCGATCCGGCGGCGGGATCGCCGCTGATGCTGCTGCCGCCGCCATAGGCGCCGCCCCAGGCGGTCCAGCGC
>NZ_JBAURI010000501.1:0-2616 GCF_049581145.1 Bradyrhizobium sp. | reverse complement strand
AGCACGTCGTCGGCGCTGCCGCGCAGATCGAGATCGATCGGCCGGCCTGTGGCGTCGCTGAAAATCGCGATCGGCTCGGCTCCGCGCCGCCCGGCCCCTTTGACCGCCAGGGCGACGTCGGCGAGGGCGCCGGAGGTGAGCTGACGCGGTCCCTGGAAAGCGGTGAAGCTGTCGGTCATGACGGTTCATCTCGACTGATGTAGGGGCAATTAATACCCGGATATAATTAGCCAGTCAATATTACCCGGGTAAATAAGGCGCCGACGTCCGCAGTCCTTTCGCGGTATTCGCCAATGCGATGATTGCCTGTTAGGGGATGCTCTTGTTCGGTTCGGGGGACGCCATGCTGACGGTTCATCACCTCAACAATTCCCGCTCGCAGCGCGTGCTGTGGCTGCTGGAAGAACTCGGGGTGTCCTATCAGGTCGTGCACTATCAGCGCCAATCGGACCTGCGTGCCCCTGCGGAACTGCGCGCGATCCATCCGCTCGGCAAATCGCCCGTCCTGACCGACGCCGGCAATACGATTGCCGAATCCGGTGCGATCGTCGAATACATCATCGACAGCCATGGCGACGGCCGCCTGATCCCGCCGTCGAAGACCCCGGAACGGCTGCGCTATACCTATTGGCTGCATTACGCCGAAGGTTCGGCGATGCCGCTGTTGCTGCTGAAGCTGTTGTTCGGCCTGATGCCGAAGCGCGCGCCGGCGCTGTTGCGCCCGGTCGTGCGCAAGGTCTGCAATCAGGCGCTGACCGCGCTGGTCAATCCGCAGCTCCGGCAGCACATGGCGTTCTGGGAACAGGAGCTGTCGAAAAGTCAGTGGTTCGCGGGCGATGAGTTCACCGCGGCCGACATCCAGATGAGCTTTCCGCTGGAGGCGGCCGCCGCGCGGGCCGGGCTGGAGCAGGGCCATCCCAATGCGATGGCGTATCTCGATCGCATTCACGCCCGCCCCGCATATCGGCGCGCGCTCGAGAAGGGCGGGCCTTACACGGTTGGGCGCTGAGTGCGGCGTTTACGAGTGCGTCGCCGCGATGGCTTCCTTGACCAGGCGGGCGAGGCCGCGCATGTCGCCGTCGCGATCGGCGGCATCGCCCATCCGCACCACGACCATGTGCTGTGAGGGGATGATCACGCAGCGCTGGCCGAGACTGCCCGAGGCGAAGAAGGCGTCGGGCGGGATCCCGAGCTGCACGCGGCCTCTGGCATTGTCGTGCGTGCTGCGGTTGGTCCAGAAACCGGCGCCGTAATCCGTGTCGAGGGTCGCAGCCGCGGAAAAGTCCACCCAGCCCTCCGGCAGGATCCGTCGTCCGCCGACCTCGCCGTCGCCGAGATAGAGCAGGCCGAATCGGGCCCAGTCCCGCGCACTCGCCAGCATGTTGTTGGATCCCTGCAGCGTGCCGCTGGCGTCGAACTGCAGCATCACGTCGCGCATGCCGAGCGGATTGAACAACTCATGCCACGCCAGCGCCAGCGTCTGCTCGGGGCCGCCGACGGCGTCGCGGATGATGCGGGCCAAGAGCTGCGTGGTGGCGCTCGAATAGGCCCAGCGCTTGCCCGGCGGCGCGATCAGCGGCGCATTCACGGCAAAGCCCGCCATGTCGTCATAGAGATACATCTGGCTCGACGGATCGAAGCCGGAATTCGTCTCGTCCAGCGCCAGGCCCGTTGTCATGCGCATCATCTGCTCGATCCTGATGTCGTGGCGCGGATCGGACGCGCTGCGCCATTCCGGGATCGGCGCCGGGATCAAGGGGGTGAGCAGGCCTTGCCGGGTGAGTATGCCCAGCAGCGCGTTGATCATCGATTTGGTCATGGAAAAGCTGGGCAGCGGCGTGTGGATGCCTGCGCCCGCCGCATAACGTTCGGCGATGACCTTGCCATCGCGGACGACGACGACGGCCTTGGTTCGCCGGTAGGGCGGCGTTGCCGGCTCGACGAAGACATGGTCGAGCGCGGCCCTTAGCGCGGGATCCGGCGGATCGACCAGGTCGGGGCCGGCAATGTCGGGCAACAGCGGCTGTGACCTCGATGTCCGCAGCGCCTCGATGTCACTGTTGAGCAGATAGGGTTCATGCGATCCGTGCACCAGCACGCAGCCGAAGCCGTCACGAAACTCGGCGTGGCTGTCGTGGAGACCGGCGACGGAGACATCAACGGTCTTGGCGATCGGATCGAGATGGTAGCGCATCAGTGCGGCGATCCGCCGGATGCCCGGCCGTTCAATGGCTTCCGCATAGGCGATGTCCGGATCAAGTCCGGCGACGAATGTCTTGGCGCAGAGACTGTCGGCGACGGCGGCGGTTCCGGTGCGAATGGCGCGATCGGGCCGGTAGGCCGCCCACAGCCCAAACGGCACGGCCAGCACCAGCACGCCGACCATCAGCTTCCGCGATGTCACGGATTTCCCCCCCAAGTCCTCCGGCGCCCAAACACCCGGCCCCATGCGAGGCCGTCCGCCGTAGAGCTCCTTTAGCCCGCCTTCTGCGCCGCGCCAACCGACGGCAGCGGCGCAACGCTGACACCGGGCGGCGGCAGATCATCGTCCGGCACGAAGAAGTCCGACATCAGCTTCGTGGAGGCATCGACCCGATAGGGCTCGAAGTCCCTGAC
>NZ_JBAURI010000500.1:0-3600 GCF_049581145.1 Bradyrhizobium sp. | reverse complement strand
GGGCCCGACGCTTCATCAATCGCAGCTTCGTCAGCGGAAGCTATCCCGGGGATCAAGTGTGCGGTGGGTGGAATTGAAGGCGTTACTTCGGTCGACTGGTACGAAACGGATCAGTTGAAGATCGGCGACGAACTCAGGGTACGCTTAATATCGTCCGATCAGTCCGATCCACCAATTCGATCACAGACGGCCCCGCGTGGTAACCCGGATTGGGTCAGAAGGCACCGCCCAGAATGATTTCTGATATTGGCACGAAGCGTAAGTGCCGTACGGTACCACCAGCCTGCTGACCATGGCGGCCCTTGACCGATACCGGAACTCGCACCCCTTTAGGCCGTCGAACCCGCGCCGGCATTTCGGCCAGCAATCGACCAGTAAACCAGACCCGCAATGACCCCGGCACCGGGGATGATGATTGCAGCGACAGGATTGTCACGCACAAGACGAGCAGGTCCAAACAAATACGAAGCCCAAAGAAGCAGACAGACGGCACCGAGCAGCAAATACGGCATGAGGCGCCGGACACGGAAAACTTCGGTGATCGCGGCCACCACAAGAACAGGCAGGATCAAGACGCCAACATAAATCGAGAAGCCGTAAAGGGACAACCACGCTATCGGGACTATCGCTGGCGCGAAAATCCCAACGGGGACCAATGTCCACAGATACGCAGGAATGAGGATAGATCCCGCCGCAAGACCGGCAGCAAAATATCCTAGAAGCATGACGGGCAGTCGGATGATCAGGGGCTTGATACCCATCGCTTACCGTTTACTCATGGTTCACCGCTCAAGAGAATTTGCATGACCGAGCAATTTCAAATTTGAGCAGAACAATTCGTTCTGACACAATATCGAGCGTTCTGGACAAGACATTGCGGGGAGTGGGCTTGTGGCACGAAGCGTAACTGCCGGAGCGCACCGGGCATTTCCGCAGCTGGGGGAAGACCGGCAGACGGCGCTGACCCTGAACGGTCATCAAGCTGTGCATTGCGACAATTCCTTTATGCCGGTATCGACCCCTATCCAAGTCCTCGACGGAGCCGCTAAGATGCCGTCGCTAGAGCTTGAGGGCGGGCATGAGGCGGCGCGCGTTCATCACATTATCAGGCGGTGCGGTGGCCAAGTCATGCAGCAAAACTGTCTTCCCATATCAATGTCTCCACAAGCAACGGAGATCGCACACGTGTTGATCCACGGAAAGTGCCACTGCGGGAACATATGCTTCTCTCTGACGTGGGAACCTGATCCCGCCGAAATTCCGGCTCGTGCCTGCACGTGCTCGTTTTGCATCAAGCATGGTGGAGTATGGACCTCGAATCCAAGCGGCGCCCTGAAGATATCAGTTAAAGATTCTTCGCTCGTATCCACGTACGCATTCGGTACCAGGACCGCGGAATTCAAGGTCTGCGCTCGCTGCGGCGTAGTCCCGGTGGTCACCAGCCAAATCGACAGTCATCTTTACGCGGTCGTCAGCGTCAATGCGTTCGAGGGAATTGATCAATCACTGCTTCGACGCGCGCCGGCAAGCTTCGATGGTGAAGGAAATGACTCCCGCCTCGCGCGACGGAAGCGCAACTGGATCGCCAATGTCGAGTACCACGACGGCCGTACCTAACCCGCGCGTTGCAGGCGACCCTTATTTTTTCCGCGCCGACAAGGTAATCGCTGTTGGTCGCATTTGGCACGAGGCTGTCCCGGTCAATCGCTATGACTTTCAAGCCTGGCACCCTTGAGACATGACCGGCCGGTCGTCCATGTCCAGTCCTCGGGGTGCAACGGAAGCCGCATTGCTGCATGCAGATCATCGAGGAAGCGCCACCCCGGCGATTTGCATGACGCCAAGCTGGTCGAACAACTCAATCTGTTCACCGTTCAGCACTGGACTGTAGCAGCGACCTCTGGCACCCAAGATCAAGATGCAAAGCTTATCCTCCGCGACCGTCCATGTCCCGGCTGCAGGTCCAAGGGCCTCGTCCCAGTGCGGATAGGTCATCCGGCCGTCGGGCTCGAATCGCATCGTGAACGGACCACCCCTGAGCTTGGTACCGAAGCTGATCGTCTTGCCCTGCATTTTTGCGGCCAGCGTCTCACCTGTCGGTCGTTCGCCGGTCGCTGCGGTGAGCGAGGCATCGGGCCCCGGATCATAGCCCTCGGCCCTCAGGATCAGCCAGAAGAGCCTGCCGATACTACGCATGGTCGGTTCGGTGAAGGGCATGTCGCGGTCGACACGATGCACCACGACGAGGTCGAGCGCGGGCACGACCAAGGCGTATTGGCCGCCGGCACCTTGGGCCATAAAGCTGCCCTCGGGCAAAGTCACCGTCGGCGCAACGGCACCGCCCAGAAAACCGATCCACCAGAGATAGCCATAGCCCATCCCGAACGCTGCTTTCGAATAGCTGCGCGTGCTCTCTTCCACCCACTCCCGCGGCACGATCTGGTGTCCGGCCCAATTGCCTTTGTGCAGATAGAGAAGTGCAAAACGTGCCAAGTCCCGTGCGCTCACGCGGATCGCATAGGCGGGGTGGATCGACGCTTCGCCGCGGACGTAGCTGCCATCCTGTGGCCGGTAGTCCTGCATGCCGATTGGCTTTGCGATCTTTTGGTCGAGCGCCTCGAAGAGGCCGGTGCCAGTTGCGTGCTCGTAGATCGTGCCAAGCGCGTTGAAGTCCCAATTGTTGTAATACCAGAAGGTGCCGGGCGGGTGACTGCCGCGTGGCGGTCTCATCTTGGCATTGTCCGGGGTCTCATAGAGCGCCGCGTGGTAGACCCCGGAACGCGCTTCGAGGAGTTCGCGCACCGTCGCGCCCTTCTCGATCCCGGTCAAGCCAGGCGGATTATCGTCGATGCCGAGTTCGCCAAGCGTGCTGTCAAGGTTGATCTGGTGATCCGACACTGCGATGCCCATCAGGGCGTTGAGCATGCTCTTGCGGATTGAAGCGACTTCCATCGGCTTCGCCGTATTGCCCCACTCGGCCACGACCTTGCCGTGCTGAACGATCACAACCGCGCTCGAGTGAATCTGATCCGAAAAGGATCGCGCTTGGCCCAATTCGGTCTCTGACCAGCCCAATTCTGCAGGGGTGACGCGCTCCCACTCCGCTGCTGGGAAGCCATCTTCAGCTGTGGCAGGCCCGAACCAAAACGCCGAGCAGACGGCGAAAACAATCTGGCGAATATACATTGGATTCCACGCGCTGCGAGCTTGACCTGATCGGAGCACAATACTCATTAACGAGCTACGCAGAATCCCTATTGAGGTATTTTCTTTGGATTTCCACCGACGCTTTCTCATAGCGACGTCTCTCATTGGCACGAAGCGTAAGTGCCTGAGCACACGAGTATTTCCGAAGCTCGAGCTAGACCGGCTGCGCCATCCACCTGTCGGCCACGGCGGCCCTTGACCCACAACAGACATGCCGCATGGCATCGACTCCGAAATTTTTCAAGTTGGATAGCCGATCTTGGCGATATCCTCACGGAGTGAAGTGAGACTGCATTTTTGATTGAGAGAAGCAATTATTTCATCAGTCAGCACACGATGCTCGTACACAGCGATTACAGCCTGTGGAGACACTTCTCTTTCATAGTATTCAGT
>NZ_JBAURI010000499.1:0-2446 GCF_049581145.1 Bradyrhizobium sp. | reverse complement strand
AGCCGGGCCAGGCCGCGTTCGACGTCGGCGCGCCCACCGCGGACGTACGGCTCGAGACACAAGCGCCGGCCGATCTGATCGATCGCCCGCTCGGCGCGGCGCGCACCCAGATCCATGAGACCTATATCGTGTCGCAGACCCGCGATGGCCTGATCATCGTCGATCAGCATGCCGCCCATGAACGGATCGTCTATGAGCGGCTGAAGGCCTCGCTGGCCGAAAACGGCGTGCAGCGGCAGATCCTGCTGATTCCCGAGATCGTCGAACTCGACGAGGCCACCGTCGAACGGCTGCTGGCGCGCGCCGATGAACTTGCGTCGTTCGGCCTTGCGATCGAATCGTTCGGACCGGGCGCAGTCGCGGTGCGCGAGACGCCGTCGCTGCTCGGCAGGATCGATTCCGGTGCGCTGCTCCGCGATCTCGCCGAGCGTATGGAAGAATGGGACGAGGCGCTGCCGCTGGAGCGAAAATTGATGCATGTCGCGGCCACCATGGCCTGCCACGGCTCGGTCCGCGCCGGCCGCCGTCTGAAGCCGGAAGAGATGAACGCGCTGTTGCGCGAGATGGAAGCCACGCCCAATTCCGGCCAGTGCAATCACGGCCGCCCGACCTATGTGGAATTGAAGCTGTCGGATGTGGAAAAACTGTTCGGACGAAGGTGATTGCGGCTCTCAGTGAGCGCGCAAGAATACAAACTCCGTGTCGTCGTAGGCGCGCCGCTCCAACTCGTCGAACCCGTCCGGCGCTGCGAATGCAGCGGCCTTCGCCTCTTCCACCACCAGCAGCGCGCCTGGCACCAGCCAGCCGCCATCGCGCAGCGAGATCAGCGCCTTTTCCGCCAGCCCCCTGCCGTAGGGCGGATCGAGGAACACCAGCGCGAACGGCTCGACCGGATGGGCCGGGCCGAGATTGGTGGCGTCGCGGCGATACACCTTGGTGACGCCGCCGAGCCCGAGCGACTCGACATTGTTGCGCAATAGTGCTCGGGCTTCGGTGCCGTTATCGACGAACAAAGCAAACGCCGCGCCGCGTGAGATCGCCTCGATGCCGAGCGCACCCGTGCCGGCAAACAGGTCGAGCACCCGTGCACCGTCGATCGGATCGTCGTAGGCGTGGATCAGGACGTTGAACACGGACTCGCGCAGCCGGTCGGCGGTCGGACGGATGTCGCGCGACGCGGGAGAGGCCAGATTGCGGCCCTTCAATCGTCCGCCGACCACGCGCATCTAGCAGATCTCGTCACGCCCGGCCTTGTGCCGGGCACTCACGTCTCTCTTACCGCGCCGAGGCGAAGGCGTGGATCGCCGAACACAGGCGAGCGGAAGCGACGCCGTCCTTCGGACGGCTATGCCCGGCCATGACGACCAGTTTAGGGTTGACGGCTGTGTTCCAATCATCGACGTCACGCGTCCCGTGGCCGCAGGTCGCGCTTGCCGTGATAGCCGCGTTTGGGGCGGCGCGGCGGACCGTAGCCGTTGGCTTTATCCTCGTTGCGCGCGCGCGCTTCGTCGCTGCCGGTGCGTGTCACCAGCACCCGGCGGCCCTTGTGGTCGGCGATCAGCGCGCTCTTGCCTAACGGCTTGAACGGCTTCTTGCCGCGCGGCGCTTCGGCCTCGCCATTGGTGCTGCGCGGCTCCGACGGCGCAAATTCAGCGCCGGCCTGGGCGATGATTTTCTCGCCCAGCTGCTCGCGCAACACCCGGGTCTTCACTTCCTCGACCTGACCTTCCGCGACTTCGCCGAGCTGGAACGGACCATAGGAGACCCGGATCAGCCGGTTCACTTCGAGGCCGAGATGCGCCAGCACATTGCGCACCTCGCGGTTCTTGCCCTCGCGGATCGCGAACACCAGCCAGACATTGGCGCCCTGGTCGCGCTCCAGCGTGGCGTCGATCGAGCCGTACTTGATGCCTTCGACCTCGATGCCTTGCTTCAACTGGTCGAGCTGGGCCTGCGTCACTTCGCCATGGGCGCGGACGCGGTAGCGCCGCAGCCAGCCGGTCTCGGGAAGTTCGAGCGTGCGGGCGAGCCCACCATCGTTGGTGAGCAGCAGCAAGCCCTCGGTGTTGAAGTCGAGCCGGCCGATCGAGATCAGCCGCGGCAAGCCCTCCGGCAGGTTATCGAACACGGTCGGCCGCCCCTCGGGATCGGCATGCGTCGTCATCAGGCCGCGCGGCTTGTGATAGAGAAACAACCGCGTGCGCTCGCGCGGCGGCAACGGTTTGCCGTCGACGGTGATGACATCGTTGGCGGTGACATCGAGTGCCGGCGAATTGATCACGCGGCCGTTGACGGTGACGCGGCCCTCGGTGATCCAGGCCTCGGCGTCGCGGCGGGAGGCCAGCCCTGCGCGCGACACCACCTTGGCGATGCGCTCGCCGGATTTCTTGGGCTTGGCAACGGCGCGCGGCGGGCGACGGTCGAACTCGGGCTTGCGCTCGCGATA
>NZ_JBAURI010000498.1:0-3408 GCF_049581145.1 Bradyrhizobium sp. | reverse complement strand
CTCTATCACAAGCCGGAGACGCGTTTTGTCGCGGGCTTCATCGGCTCGCCGGCGATGAACTTCCTGCCCTGCCGGCTGGAAGAGGCCGCGGGCAAGGTCAATATCCGCCTGACCGACCGTCTTTCTTTCGCGCTGCCGCCGCCGCGCGCGGCGCGCTATCAAGACCTGCCGCGAAACGAGAAGTTGCTGCTCGGTATCCGGCCGGAACATCTGACCGAGGCGAAGGTGCATCCCGAGCCTGGGATCGAGAACTTCGACGCGGTGCTCGACGTCACCGAGCCGATGGGAATGGAGACATTGGTCTATTTCACGCTCGAGGGAAACCAGATCTGCGGCAGGGTCAATCCCAATGCCGGCGCCCGCGATGGAGCCCCGCTCCGATTGGCTGTGGACCTCAACAATATGCACCTGCTAAACGAGGGGACCGGCGTCGTCCTTTGACGGCGAATGGTCAGGCTCAAGGGCAGGAAATGGCGACCAACAAGAAGAAAATCCTCATTACCGAATCGTTTTCGCAGACAGGTCGGGCGCTGCTTGGCGAGCGTGACGACATCGAGATGGTCGAATTTCCCAACATGATTTCGGCCGGGGATTTCCAGGCGATGCTGATGCAGCAGGCTCCGGTCCATGGCGTAGCGCTGGGCCCCACGCGGTTCGGCGAGCCCGAGCTCGAGGCCTCCAGGGACATGAAGGTCGTGACCCGGATCGGGGTCGGCTATGACGCCGTCGACGTCCCGGCGCTGAGCCGCCGCAAGGTGCCGCTGATGACCGCAGGCACCGCGAATTCACCGTCGGTCGCCGAACAGGCCCTGTTCATGATGCTGTGGCTGGCCAAGCGCGCGGCCGAAATGCACGCCATCGTCAGGGACGGCAGCTGGGGCTACCGGCTGGGCAAGCTGCCTTACGATCTCTACGGCAAGACGCTGTTGATCGTAGGCTTTGGCCGGATCGGCACGCGCACGGCAAAACGCTGCCTTGCGATGGAAATGCAGGTTCTGGTCTACGATCCCTACAAATCCGCCGAGGAGATCAAGGCCGCTGGCTGCGAACCGGTGGCCGATCTCGACGCCGCGCTGCCGCGCGCGGATTTCGTCAGCATCCACTGTCCGAAAACGCCGGAAACGGTCGGCCTGTTCAATGCGGCACGTCTCAGCCTGATGAAGCCTGCCGCCTATCTGATCAACACCGCCCGCGGCGGCATCGTCGACGAGAAGGCGCTCCATCAGGCGCTGTTGTCGGGCAAGCTCGCCGGCGCCGGGCTCGACGTGTTCGAACAGGAACCGCCGCCGGTCGGCCACGAGCTGCACAGCCTGCCGAATGTCATCATGGCGCCGCATGTCGCGGGCGTCACGCGCGAGGCGGTCGATCGCATGAGCGAGCAGACCGCGCGCAACATCCTGAGCGCGCTCGATGGCGCGCCGATCCGCCAGAACGTGATCAATCAGGACGTGCTTTGAAGTCTCGGGAGTTTGTTGAGGGCCTGCGGCCATGGTGATTTAGTCATGTTATTTGAGTTGGTTAGCTGATGGTTTTCAAGGATTATGGCAGTTATGACGCGGTCGGCCTGGCCGACCTCGTGCGCAGCAAGGAGGTGAGCCCGAAGGAGCTCCTGGACGAAGCGGTCGCCCGCACCGCCAAGGTCGACCGCGAGCTCAACGCCGTCGTGGTCAAACACCCCGATTATGCCGAGCGGCAGATCGACCGGGGGCTTCCGCCAGGCCCGTTCACCGGCGTGCCGTTTCTCCTGAAGGATCTCGACCTGCTCGAGGGAACGCGCACGACCTTCGGCGCCAGCGTCTACAAGGACAATTTCGCCGATCACACCGGGACGCTGGCGCAGCGCTTTCTCGCCACCGGGCTGACGATCTTCGGCAAGAGCGCGAGCCCGGAATTCGGCCTCATGCCAACCACCGAACCGCGCTTGTTCGGCCCGACCCGCAATCCCTGGAATCTCGCGCATTCCTCCGGCGGCTCGTCGGGCGGCGCAGGCGCTGTGGTCGCGGCGCGCATTCTTCCCGTCGCGCATGCCAGCGACGGCGGCGGTTCGATCCGGATTCCCGCTTCCGCCTGTGGTGTGTTCGGCCTGAAGCCGACCCGCGCCCGCAATCCGCTTGGGCCCGACCGCGGCGAAGGTTGGGCCGGCTTTTCCTGCGGGCATGTGCTGAGCATCAGCGTGCGCGACAGCGCGGTGATGCTGGATGCGATTTCGGGCCCGGAGCTGTCGAGCCCCTATTACGCACCGCCGAAGCAACGGCCGTTTGCCGAGGAGATCGACCGCGCGCCCGGCCGGCTCCGCATCGCGTTCACCGACCGGTCGCCCTACGGCGATGCGATCGACCCCGAGATCGCCGCGGCGGTTCGCGAGGTGGCCGTGCTGTTGAATGGTCTCGGTCATGATGTCGAAGAGCGCGCGCCTGTCTTGCCGGCGGATCCCGCGACCGTGATGTGGACCATCGTGGCCGCCAATACCGCGATCAATGTGCGGGTTGCCGAGCAGCGCTTCGGCCGCGTCATGACAAACAAAGACTTCGAAATCCTGACATTGGCGAGCGCCCACAACGCGGACAAGGCCAGTTCGACCGACTACGTGGCCGCCCAGCTCAACGCCTTCCAGATTTCGCGCACCCTCGCCGAGTTCTTCGCGAGTTGCGACGTGTTGCTGTGCCCGACCCTCTGTGCGCCGCCGCTGAAGATCGGCGAGCTCGACACGATGTCGCAGGATCTGTCGCATATCGGCCCGATCCTGCGGCGCTACATGCCGGGAACGAGCATGTTCAATATGTCCGGCCAACCCGCGATGTCGGTGCCGCTGGCGTGGAACGCCGCCGGGCTGCCGCTCGGCATGATGTTCGCCGCCCGGTTTGGCGACGAGGCGACCCTGTTACGGCTGGCGGCCCAACTCGAGCAGGAACGCCCCTGGAAGGCGAAATTGCCGCCGATTTGCGCCTAATTGCTCCCAAGACCCCCGCTTTTGCGACAGCAGGTTGGCAAACCTTGGTCGCACTCGCCGAAAAGGAGATGGACTGCTAGTATCTTCGCGGGGAAGTTGCCGACCACGTGGAGCTTGTCATGGCCACCAAGATCCTGAACCCGAGCGACCCGACGGACCATGCACTCGCGGCCATTGCGAGCATTCTCGACGGACCGGAAGGCCATCATGACCCGGCCAAATCCGCGGCTGGACACGATCCGGCGCCGATCTCTCCGCTCGAAGCCGACGGCTACGCAAAGACCGGTCCGGGCCCGATCGTGGCGATCCGTTTCAAGTGGAAGGTGCGGCGCGACGACGAAGGCGAGTATTATGTCGACGAGACCGTCGGCGAGAACTCGACCGCCATCACCGAGGGACCGATGACGAAGGAAGCGGCGGTCAAGCTGGTGGACGAGCGCGAGCGCGAAGCGCGGGCC
>NZ_JBAURI010000497.1:0-9050 GCF_049581145.1 Bradyrhizobium sp. | reverse complement strand
GTGTCATCGTGGTCAGTTTTCCGGACGTGCCGGAGGCAATCACGCAGGGCGACGATCTGGCGGACGCGCGCGCCCAGGCCGAGGAAGCGCTCGGCCTTGCGCTGTTGACTTATCCGGAGCGGGGTTTGCCGCTGCCAAAGCCGCGCGCGAAGCGAAAGGGCCTGACGATGATTGCGGTCGCACCCGACGTGGCGGCGAAGCTGGCGGTGCTCGGGGCCTTCGCTGCCACCGGCATCGCAAAGAGCGAACTGGCGCGCCGCATGGGAAAAGATGAAAAGGAGATTCGCCGCATTCTCGATCCAAGGCACGCGACCAAATTGCCGGCCATGGTCGATGCCTTGAGGGCGCTGGGAAAGCGGCTCGTCATAGGCGTGGAGGAGGCGGCCTGAAGTCGGAGCAGGTTAGCCGGCGGTCCAGCGCATCGGCTCCGGAACGGCCACATCAATTCGCTCGGCGGCATCGATCCAGCACGCAACCGCGTCATGCGCGTTCTGAATCGCCTCACATTCGGTTTCGCCGCCCGACATGCAGCCCGAAAAGCCCGGGACGGTCGCGACATAGCCGCCGCCATCCTCGGCGGGAAGCGGCTCGACACAAATGCGGTATTCCGGCTTGTCCATCGGATTATCCCTCGCGCAAGTACCTTACCAATTTCCTTAATATATACCGGCTTAATCGGCCGCCGAAAGGGTACCGGTAAAATCTCCCGTTTGTCCGGTGGACGCGACGGGTTGCACGGCCTCGACGATGAAGCGGCTGGCTAAGCCGTGGGCGAGTTCGGACGGCGAAAGGCGATTTGTGCTGATACGCCGTCAGCGAGTAGCCCGCATGAGCGCAGCGATATGCGGGATCGTCGCAAATGGAAATCCCCGGATGTCGCTGCGCTGATCCGGGCTACGCTTGCCGCTCAAACTTTCTTGCAGAGCGAAACAGCACCGAAAGAATAATCAGGCCAATTTTCGGTTTTGTCACGTTCCGGCCGGTCCTTGCGCAACGTCGATAACGTGTCGGTCGCTGCCCACCGTGATAACAATCGTGTAGCTCTTCTGAGCGCCTTCCTGGTCGGTGGGCGGCGCCAAGTGCAATTGACCACCATACCATTCGCCCGGCATCAGGGTATTGTCCTTGATCACGGATTGCTCAAGCACGGCCATGTTCCGCTGTCCAGCCTCTATGGTCGCGCCAATCATCGCATCGTTTTGTGCGGCGGCATTATTTTGCGCGATAGCAGCAGCGGTTGGGCTGTAGAACGTTCCCGTGCGGCCGCTCGGCGTCGTGTATTGTCCATAGCCAGCCTGCGAGGCACTATATGCATTTCCGGCCGCGGCAACTCCAGTGAGGATCGCCGCCGCGATCTGCCGGTTCTTCTCCTCTTGCACGAGCATCTCGTAAGTGACGATCTGCATGGCAAAATCGGATCCGCCGACGTGCTGTGTAACCTCGACCTGTGCGACTCGGAAATCGACCGGGGTTTTTCCAAGATTGTTGATGCCGACCACGAACACGGGCCGACCATTTGCCTTCAGTTGTCGAGAAGCAGGGCGGACCAGCACTAAGGAGCTCTTCTGGCGCGATACAAGGGCGGGCTGCCCGTCGCGCATCATCGCTTGTTGTTGTGGATTGGACGGCCGAAACTGAACCGTCTCATTGGACGCACAGCCGCCCAGCGTAGCGCAAAGCGCCACGATTCCCAGATTGCGCATTTTCTGATCCCCCAGACCCGGCGCCATCCAATCTCAACCTGCGGTCGACAGCAAGCTAGAAAGCTCGAAGGCGCGCCAGCAGGGAGTGGATACGCGGCGCTTACTACACGCCGAGAGCTTACACCGTATTCCTACGGGGCTTGAGGTCTCGGTCGCCCCACTCACAGTACGCGGAGGGCCGATTCAGGGACTTGTGAATATCTCCGGAAAAAGTCGTGCAGCCATCGGCAAGCGCGTAACCCCATTCCGATCGGATCGAGGCGCGGAATTTGCCCGTTCACAAAAGTCCATTTGATACCCTGTCTTCGCAATTCCAGCGCGATCAAAATCTCCGGATGTCGCCACGCTCATCCGGGCTACCGCTTGCTCATACCAACTCGAGCCGGGCATCTTTTTTGTTTTTCGCTTCCGAGATTTCGATCCGGACTTTCTCACCCAAGGCATTCAAGTAACCGAAAAGACGTTCGTAAGAGTGGCCAGCAAAATGTCCGCGCAAGAGTTTCGACACATCGGGTTGAGCTATGCCGAGCAGTGACGCGGCCTTGGCCTGTGTCAGCCTTTTCGACTTGATCCGAGCCGCAATCGCTATGACGAGGTCCGCCTTCACGGCATGCTCGGCAGCATTGGGCAGGCCGATATCCGCAAACACGTTGCCGCTGCTCTTTGTGACTCTGACTTTATTTTTCATAGCTCTCAGCCTCCTGCAATCTGCGCTTGATCTTGTCGATTTCCGTTTTTGGCGTGGCAATGCCGCTTTTGGATTTTTTTTGAAAGGCATGAAGCACGTAGATGACGCCCCTGATCCTCACCGTGTAGACTGCGCGAAAGGTGTTGCCATCGAAATCCGAGACGATTTCCAAAATGCCAGCGCCCTTGAATCCCTTCAGCGGTTTGGCATCGGGATGATTGCCACCCCGCTGGGCGGTTCGGAGCGCAAAGCCGATGCGAGATTTGACCTTGTCGGGGAATCCGCTGAGGTCCTCCAGCGAGGAACCGACGAACGCCAGGGGTGTGTCAAATTTGCTCATCACTTTTACGAATATAGAATATTTACTATATTTCGACGATTGTCAATTTGGGGCGTTGCCAAGGCTGAGATCACTCCGCGGACCATGCGCCGCCCCAAACCATCGTTGAGGCTTCTGATGAAGGCCAGGCTCAAGAGCGGCGACGAATACTGTGGATGCGCCAGCGGAGGCGGCGCCCGCGGCGCCGGGATCCTGTCAGCATGAGCGAGCAAGTAGCCCGCATGAGCGCAGCGATATGCGGGATCAGCGCAAATGAAAATCCCCGGATGTCGCTGCGCTCATCCGGGCTACGCTTGCTCTGCCAGGACGTGCGCCGCCTCCTCGGCAAAGCTCTTGGCACCGAACCCAGACAGGAATTTTTGAGCCTTGAGTGCCGCGAACAGCCGTTTCATCTCGCGGTCAATATGCTCTGGGTAACAGAACGCACTGCCGCTCTTGGAAATCCGGACCGTCCGAATTTTCCCAGCCCAAGGGTATATGCCCTGGAACAGCTGGAAGTGGATGCGACAGTAGTGGCGGTAGCCGAACCTTCCGCGCGGGAACGGCTCCTGGAACCGCTGCGCGGTCATTTCGGCTTCGAAGGCGTCCAACCTGGCTTGGTCGCGCAGCCCGGGGCGGTTTATTAGAACCGTTGTGCCCGGATAGCAGTACGGGTCGGCGATAGCCTCGTACATGCAAGGGGATCACCCCTTGCGATAGGCGCGGGCGATAGCGTTTCGCCGTTCGGCCGGCGAAAGCCCCAAACGGTCGAACTCGACAGCACGCTGCTTGGCGGCCGGCGAGAGTCTGATTCCCTCAACGGCGCTGATCTTTTCGCCCCACGCGCGACCGAGCGCCTTGCCGGCTGCGGACTGGTTGCGCTCTTTGGTGATCCACGCTTCTTCATGCTCAATTGATACCACAGCCAAGTCGGCTTGCCACTGTCTACGATCCGGTGCCAGCATTCCTGGATGAGCTCCCCTTTGACACGGGTTGACCGGCTGAGGCGCGTAGCCTTGGTTTGCTGCCATTTCATGAGGAAATTTGGCACATACGACCGGACTATTTTCGACAGCGCGCAGGGCGGGTTGAGGCGAAGCCGTAACCCGCCATGCTCGCCGAGTGATCCGGCGGATTAAGCCTTTCGCCTTCGCGCGCCACGGCGGGCCAGTCGGCTTCAATCCGCGCAGTGAGCTTCAGCCCGGGCTGCCCTCGGGCTTGCCCTGAAACTGGATGTTGCATTTCTTTGCAATCGAGGCTTGTTCGACGGCGACCATCTGACCTTTCATCTGCGCAAGCTCGGCCGCAGTCTGTTTGTCGCCACTGACGAGAAACGCTGCCGGCCAGAAGATCACGATCGCGGCCGCGGTGGTCCAGCCGTCTTTGGTGTGCTGGCTGTCCTGCGCGCCCGATAGCGTCGCGGCCCTGGTCGATATGGCCTGAGCCTCCAGCGCCAGCTGTTGGCAGGTGTAACCCTGATAGGCGACCGGCGACACATAGGCCGGCGCGACATCCGCGGCCGATGACGCGCAGCCACCGAGCGCGGCGCCCAGCGCCACGATTACCAGATTGCGCATTTTGCTGGTCCCCCCGACCAGCCACCATCCAAGCTCAACCTGCGGTCGACAGCAAGGAAGAAAGCACGAATGTTCGCGAGCATGGAGTGGATAAGCGCAGCGCTACCACACGCCGAGAGCGTCTCGCCGTATTTCTACGGGGCGCGAGGTGTCGGCCCGGGCGCTCACAGGGCGTGGAGGACTGAGTCAGGGACTTGTGAATATCTCCGGAAAGTCATGCCGCTATCGGTTAAGCGCGTAACCTTATCCTATCGCAGCGCGAAAATGCGGCGCCAGCATACGCAATTTGACCGTTCGACAAAGGCCATTTAGTACACTGTCATCGTAATTAGAATCCGCCCTTGAATCGAAGCGCCGCGGTCTCAGGAATTATGTGAAGTCCAGGAGTGTCACCGTAATTCTGGTCGCAGAATTTCGATCCGATCTTCACTCGCGCGAGATCACCGATTTTCCAAACTCTGATTGTAGAGGAAAAACTCTCGGATCAATTGCGCATCCATGAAGTGGATGATGTTGCTCGTGTCGCTGCCGCGGACCACGATGCCTGCGAAACCGCAATAGAAACCGGCCGCATCTTCTCCGACGTGGTAGACCGCTCCCCCACTTAACCCATCCGAAGAATATGTCCCCGACCGTTCGAGCGTGATCGCGTGTAGGCCCGTAGCCGAACTTTGATGGCTATAGTGCCCGGCAGTCGCCGTCATCTTCACCTTGAGATCGTTGAGCTCCCCACTGACCTCGTCGACCCCGTATTGCCGCAAGCTGCTGGGATAGCCATAAACCAGGAATGTAGTTTGCGGTTCACCGTTCCAGACATCGGCGCCTTTGATGTCGAAGAATCCTCTTTCCAACTGCGGCTCGCCGTAGTCGTCCGGCTTGAAGTGCATCGCACACACATCAAGGATCTCCTCACCCGCAAATTCGGGCAGCTCGTTGATGCGGATGAACCGCGTACCTGACACCAGCTTCTCGCCGCGCTTGTCCACTGGAACCACCACATCGCCGGGCGCGCGGTCCGCAATCTGATGGACGCAACAGAACAGCAAGTGTTGTCCCGAAAATCTCAGGCCAGTCGCACTTCCGCGCAGCGAATAGGGATGAGCATCATCGGTGTGGTTTAAGCAAAAGAGCAGCTTTGTGAAGGGTGCCAAAACCTCCGGCAAATGCTTGACCGGGGCCCACAATGATCCGACCCGGATAGAGGCGCTCGGTCCGATGCGCTTCATCTCGGCCGGGTCCATTTGGATCATGTGCGGCACCACGATCGACTCTTGGTTGCAGACAGGGACGTCATGTACTACGCCGCTGTATCATCAACCGTTTGAATTTACTGGAATTTTGGTGAGCGCGGTGGGGCTCGAACCCACGACCCCGTGATTAAAAGTCACGTGCTCTACCGGCTGAGCTACGCGCTCGCTCCCAGCGGCTTAGTAGGGGGCGCGCCGGTTGGGGTCAAGTGCGGAGGTGGTCTCGCCCTGCGGCGGCGTCTTCCGGGTTTCGTCGATCAGGCAATGCTTTAGCGGCGATTCCTGATGCCGGCAGAGCTCCGTCCCGCTTTATCCGCAAGTCATCCAACTTTATCCGTAGGCCGGATTGGCCTGCTTGCTGCGCCCCTCGTTGCCCCCCTAACTGACCTCTCGATGCACCTCCGACGCCACGGTGGCCACCGGCGGCGGCGGGCCGACGCTGGGCAGGCTGACCGGGCGCAGTCCGATCAGTTCGGCGGTGCGCACGCCGGTGTTGCGCCAGAACGAAAACGAGTTGATGCGCGAGCTCTCCAGGATCGCGATCGCGACCGCCGACAGGAAGGGCAGGCTTTCCAGCACCAGCACGCCGGCAAAGATATAGATTTCGCGGATCTGCTTGGCGTTGTTGGTGACGACCAGCACGGCGGCGCCGAGCAGCAGCAGCACGCCGATCACGGCCTCCCAGAACGCCTGGAACTCGATCGACATCCGCGACAGCCCGCCCTTGGAGGTGCGGGCAAACGGCAGGTGCTCGGTGATCAGGCCCTGCGCCACCGCGCGGCACACCGTCCATTGCACCGACATCGCCGCCACCATGGCGCCCAGCATCTGGCCGGTTTTCACCGGCACGCGCAGCCGGTACATGGTCAGGAAGTGCCCGAGCGAGACCACGAAGGCCGCGATGATCGGCAAGGTCAGGATCTTGTCGGGGATCGCGATATCGGCGAACGCCACGATCGGCACCCAGATCAAATTGAGGATCGCGACCACGACGCCGAGGCTCTCGGCGCCGAGCCAGTTCAGCCAGCCGAGCGCGAATTCGCGCTTCTGGTCGCCGGAAAGCCGGCTGGCGCCGGGCAGGAAGCGCCGCCAGTGCTTCTTGACGATCTGGAAGCCGCCATAGGCCCAGCGATGGCGCTGCTTCTTGAAGGCCTCGTAGGTGTCGGGCAACAGCCCGCGGCCATAGCGGTGGTTGGTGTAATGCGTCAGCCAGCCCTGTTCCTGGATGGCGAGCCCGAGGTCGGTGTCCTCGCAGATGGTGTCGCCGGCCCAGCCGCCCGCCATGTCCATCGCGGCGCGCCGGATCAGGCACATCGTGCCATGGACGATGATGGCGTTCTCCTCGTTGCGCTGGACCATGCCGATGTCGAAGAAGCCGGCATATTCGCCGTTCATGATGTAATGCATCAGCGAGCGGTCCTGGTCGCGATGGTCCTGCGGCGCCTGCACCAGGCCGACGCGGGGATCGGCGAACACCGGGACCAGGTCCTTCAGCCAGTCCGGATCCACCACGTAATCGGCATCGATGATGGCGATGATCTCGGCGTCGACGGCGGTGCGGTCCATCGCGATGCGCAGCGCGCCGGCCTTGAACCCCTTGACCTTCTCGGCATTGATGAACACGAAGCGCTCGCCGAGCGCGCG
This sequence comes from Bradyrhizobium sp., assembly GCF_049581145.1. Classification (GTDB taxonomy): domain Bacteria; phylum Pseudomonadota; class Alphaproteobacteria; order Rhizobiales; family Xanthobacteraceae; genus Bradyrhizobium. Next base: position 1,872 of record NZ_JBAURI010000497.1, on the reverse strand, counting down.
GCAGTGATCCTGGATCGGCTGCCAGAACGCCGGGTCGGGCGTATTGTTGATGATGACGACGCATTCGAAGTTCGGGTAGTCGAGGCGGGCGATCGCATCGAGCGTCTCGATCAGCATCTCCGGCGGCTCGAAATAGGCCGGGATATGGATCGAGACCTTCGGAACGCTCACGGTCTCGCCGATCGTGGCCGGCGCCATCGGCGCGCCCTTCACGATCAGCCGCCGCGGCGGCCGGCCGAACGCGATCGCCGCGACCTCCTCGATCCGCGCCATCGCGATCAGGATCAGCGGCACCAAAAGGATCAGGCCGAGCGTCAGCGCAAACGCCGAGCCGAACACGAAGTAATGGCCGTTCCAGAACGCGAACACGTTCGAGACCCAGGCGCCGACGCCGTTGGCCGTGATCGCGAGCAGGGTGACCTGCAGGATGGTCGGATCGGGCAGCTTCAGGATCGGCAGCGACATCAGGATACCGACCAAAAGCGCGATGGTGGCGAGCTTCCAGTAGTCCGGATTGACGATCGGCCCGGTCCAGGAGAATTTCGGCTCGCGCGCGGCGTTGAGGATGCCCCAATACGGGCCGACGCCGCCCTCGAAGAACTTCCAGGGCTGATCGATGCCTTCGACGATGTTGTATTCCATGCCGATGGCGTCGGCGCGGGCGACGAAATTGCGCAGCACGCTCGCCTGCTCGAACGTGCCGGGATTGGCGTTGAGCAGGTTGTAGCCGGCGCTGGGCCAGCCGAACTCGGCGATCATGATGCGCTTGCCGGGAAATTTTTCGCGCAAAAGGTTGTAGCGGTCGACCGCCTGGTCGACGGCCTGCTTGTCGGAGAAATTCTCCCAGTAGGGCAGGACGTGGGCGGCGATGAAGTCGACGGAGTAGCCGAGCTGCGGATGGTCGCGCCAGACGTTCCAGATTTCGCCCGTCGTCACCGGAACATTGACCGACTTCTTGACGCGCTGAACCAGCTTCGCGAGCCGATGAACGTTGTTTTCGTCGCGCCCCCATTTCACCGGATCGATCTCCTGATCCTTGGGCTTGGGCTGCGCTTCCGCATCCAGATCCCGCTGGGTTTCCTCGCGAAGCAATCGCGCGGCCTCCTCGGGTTCGAGCGCCAGGTTCTCGATCGGGACTTGCTCGCCGCGATAGACGGTTTCGTTGCCGACCACGACACCGATGACGTTGCTGTTGCGGCGGGCGAGGTTGATGGCGGACACGATCTCCCGCTCGTTGCGGTCCTTGTCCTTGTCGATCCAGGCGCCGACCATGACCTTGATGCCGAATTCGGCCGCGATCGGCGGCACCATTTCGACGCCGCCGGTCGATGAGTAGAGCCGGATCGCCTTGGTCATGGTCGACAGCGTCTTCATGTCGGCGCGGATGCGTTCGGCGGACGGAATGTTGTCGACGTCGGGATGCGCGGTGCCCTCGAACGGGGCATAGGACACGCTGGGCAGCATGCCCGTAAAATCAGGGGCCTGCTCCTTCTGCTGGAACACGCCCCACAGCGCCGCGTGCGCGGCGGTGACGAACAACAGAACGGCGACGACGGCGCGCATCGTGACAAACCCAGACGGGGCTTAATGGGAGGAAACGAACCTGTCCCCTAGATTCGACCGACACGACGGCATTTCAAGGATAATACCTGATCGTACTTCAACGCTAGCTCTGCCACGCGATTTCACGATTGGTATGACGCGATGGCGTTTTTATGAGCCGTCTTCATGGGCGCAGATTTTTTTCAACGATCCGCTAACGCGAACCGTTCCAACTGCGCCCGGAACTTTTTTATTTGGCCGGCGGCGGTGGCGGCGAGGGCGTCGGTGAAGGCTGCGGCGTGGCGGGCACGGGCGCGGCCGATCCGGCGG
>NZ_JBAURI010000496.1:0-3264 GCF_049581145.1 Bradyrhizobium sp. | reverse complement strand
GAGCAAGGGCGGGCGCGTAACCCACCATTGTCGCCAAGACATCGATGCCGAGCATCGCGACAAAAGCGGTGGGTTACGCTTCAGCCGCCGTTCCGGTGGCTGTCGCTAACTAACCCACCCTACGGTTCCTGCAAAATGATATGGCCGCCTCGCCCAGATTGTTCGCGCGCATCTAGCGCGCTCGCCAGATCTCCCTGGCCGCGATAGTCTTACCGCCAAACGGCTCGATCTGCGGCCCCTCCTCGGGAGATTGAAGATGGCGACAGGCGAGACCTTCATCCTTCGGGCCGCGTTGGACGGACGGAGGTCCATCTATCGCGACATCGAAATCGAGCCGTCCAAGTCGCTCGACCAGCTGGCCCAAGCCATCGTGAGCGCCTTCGGCTTCGATTTCGATCATGCTTTCGGCTTCTACAGCGGTTTGACCCGAGCCAAGATGATGCGCGTCGATCCGCGCTACGAGTTGTTCGTCGACATGGGCGAGGCCGATCCCGGCGTCTTGAGCGTCAAGAAGACCAAAGTGTCACAGGCGTTTCCCAAGCTCGGCCACACCCTGATTTTCCTGTTCGACTATGGCGACAACTGGCACTTCCGCGTCAGCCTGAAGGAGACCGCCACCAAACAGCCGAAGCTGCGATACCCGCGCGTCGTCACGGTCCGCGGCGATGCGCCGCCGCAATATCCTGATCCCGACGGGGAGAGCGACGAAGGCGGGGATGCATAGGGTGGGCAAAGCGCAGCGTGCCCACCCCTGCAGCAACGATCGGGGAGGGATGGTGGGCACGGCGCGAAGCGCGCGCCTTTGCCCACCCTACGCGGCGCACGATGTCCGGAGAGCTGTCATCTTGCCATCCACGCTTCACCAGCTCAGCGGCTTGACGCTATAACATTCCGCCTCACAGGAAGAGATGACCCATGGCCCCCATCACGCATTTCGCAGCGCCCGCCGGTCTGACCGTGCCGCCCCTATCATTCGCCACCCGCGTCGGCGATCTCTTGTTCGTCTCCGGCATTCCCGGCTTTGACGAGGCCGGCGGGCTGCCTGACAGCTTTGAGGCTCAGTTCGGCTTTGTCGTGAAAAATATCAAGCGCGTGCTCGACGAGGCCGGTGCGACGTTCCGCGATCTCGTCAAGGTCAACGTGCTGTTGACGCGCGCCGCCGATGTCGCCGTGATGAACGAGCTGTATGCGTCCGCGTTCGGGCCGCAGCCTTACCCGGCCCGTACCACCTGCGTGGTCCAGGCGCTGCCAAATCGAAAGATGCTGATCGAGATCGAATGCGTGGCGTCGCTCGCCAAGCGGTGACGGAGCTCACTGCTTCAAAGTGATCGCAAGCCCGCTCAGATCCAAATTCGCCATCACCCCGAGCTGCTTGCCGCTCAGTTCCAGGATCGCTCCGTTCGGGTTGGTCAGCACGATGCCGCGCACGCCGGCGCCGAACGCCACGCCGGCGCCCGCGGCGCCATAGATGCCGGCAACATCCGACGCCTGGCGTATGTTCCTGACCCGGCCCTGCAACGTCGTCTGCGACCCGCCAAAGACGAGGCCATAGTCCAGCCCGCCGGCGTTGAGCGCGTAGGTATGGCCATGAAACGTCAGCACGCCGGTGCCGGCAGAACCGCCAAAGATCCAGCCCGCCTTGAAGATGATGAGCGTCACGAGCCCCTCATCGGCCCGGGCGGCGGATGAACCTGTCAGCAGCGCAAGGGCGAGCAACGCGGCGCGAATGGCGGATGGCAATCGCATGGGGCCTTCTCCGGATGATGCCGTTGGATCGAATCGATCGACTAATCTAGCCCATGGGCGGTTCATCCGCCTGAGAATTGTAGCCTACGGCAATTCGGGAGCAAGCTGCGCTCATTTCCCGCATCTCATTTCCGCCTTCGCTCGTGCCGAGCCTCGGCGGCCACGAGTGCTTGCGGAGCACGATTTCGTCCGGCTCTTCCTCCGGCTGGCGCCATTCGAATTTCATACGGCATCGACATCCCCGCGTGGCGAAACGTCGTCCAGTTCGGCGTCGCGCGTCATGCCGGGAATTTCGGACAACGCGAGGGCCAGCGCAAGCGCGTAAGGTGGGCTAAGCGCAGCGTGCCCACCATCGCCGCCAAGACCTCGACACAGGGCAGCGATGGAAACGGCGGGTTACACGGCGCACGGTGTTGAGGGGGCTATCATTCCTCGAACATCGTCTCGAACAGTTTCTTCGCCTGTTCGAGTCCGTCCGGGGTGAACACGACGGACTTCGGCTTGGTCACCGGGTCATCGATCATGCCCTTGTCATGCAGGCGGTTGAGCGCGTCCCAATCGAAACCTTTCCAGGCCCGGTAGCCCTGGTGCAGGGTCAGATAAAGCAACGCCAGCACGGCGTCGTCGATCTTGTCGGTATTGACTGGCATCACATACCTCGTGCGGTCAAAAGGGAGTTATGCTCACCCCACCCAACCCGTTAACTCACCCCGTGTGCCCCGTTCAACAATGGACCGCCTGCCCGACCAGCTTCAGCACCACCTGCGCCTCGTCTTTGTCGGCACCGCGGCCGGGCAGCGATCGGCGGATCTCGGGCATTATTATGCGCATCCGGGCAACCGGTTCTGGCGCACCATCCACGCGGTCGGGCTGACGCCGCGCCGCTACCAGCCGCATGAATTCGCAGGCCTGCTCGCGCTCGGCATCGGCTTCACCGACATGTGCAAGCTGGGTGCGGGCATGGACCACACGGCGCTGAAGGCGGGTGTCGACGTTCCGGCATTTGTCGAGAAGATGCGGCACTATCGGCCGGCCACGATTGCCTTCACCAGCAAGAAGGCGGCGAGCTTGTTCTATGGCAGGCCAACGACAGGCATCGCGCTCGGCCGCCAACCGCCGCTGGATGACTTTGCGGTTCTCTTCGTGATGGCCTCGCCATCCGGCGCCGCATCGGGGCCTGGTCGCTGCAACCGTGGCAAGAACTGGCAGATTACGTCGGACGCGAGCGGTAGCCGCGCCCCGTCATTCCGGGACGCGCCCTCTTCGTCGCGCGCCCGGGATCCATAACCACCGGCCAGAGTTGTGTTGTCCACGCGTCGTCGCCGCGCCTGCCGAGATACGCCCGCCTGTGGTTATGGGTTCCGGGCTCGCTTCGCGCCCCGGAATGACAACTTGAAAGTCGTGCTCCGTCATTCCGGAATGTGCATGCGCCACGACGCGCTACCTCAGCGTGATCGCGAGCCCGCTCAGATCGGCGTTGGCCATCAGCCCGACCTGGCGGCCGGACAATTCCAGCAC
>NZ_JBAURI010000495.1:0-1683 GCF_049581145.1 Bradyrhizobium sp. | reverse complement strand
GAGCAGCCCGGAGAGGGCGGCTTTCACATCGTCGACCAGATTGTAGATGATGTTGTAGTAGCGGATCTCGACGCCGGTCTGCTCGGCGAGATCGCGCGCCTCCTTATGGGCGCGAACGTTAAAGCCGAGAATGACCGCCTTTGAGGCCTCAGCCAGCGTCACGTCGGATTCGGTCACGCCGCCGACGCCGCTGTGTATCACGCGCGCCACGACTTCGTCGTTCCCAAGCTTCTCTACCGCGGCGATGATCGCCTCGACCGATCCCTGCACGTCGCCCTTGACGACGATCGGGAGCTCCTTGTGTCCCGCCGCCTTCAGGTTGCTCATCATGTCGGAGAGCGAGGTTCTGACCGCCGGCCCGCGCGCGGCGAGCTTTTCGCGCTTCTGGCGCTCGCGATATTCGGTGATTTCACGCGCGCGCGCTTCGGTCTCGACGACGGCGACCCGGTCGCCCGCTTCCGGCGCGCCGGAGAACCCAAGCACTTCGACCGGCGTCGAGGGCGTTGCCTGGTCGACGGTCTCGCCCTTGTCGTCGATCAGCGCCCTGACGCGGCCCCAATGCGAGCCGGCGACGACTAGCGCGCCCACTTTGAGCGTGCCCCGTTGCACGAGCACCGTCGCCACCGGCCCGCGCCCGCGGTCGAGCCTTGCCTCGATGACCGTGCCCTCTGCGCTGCGGTCGGGATCGGCGACGAGATCAAGCAGCTCGGCCTGCAGCGCGATCGCCTCGAGCAGCTTGTCGAGATTGACATTCTTGGTCGCCGAAACCTCGACCGCGAGCGTATCGCCGCCGAACGCCTCGACCTGCACGTCGTGCTGCAGCAATTCCTGCATCACACGCTGGGGATTGGCTTCGGGCCTGTCGATCTTGTTGATCGCGACGATGATCGGGGCCTTGGCCGCTTTGGCGTGGCGAATCGCTTCGATCGTCTGCGGCATGACGCCGTCGTCGGCCGCCACGACCAGCACGACGATGTCAGTAACCTTCGCGCCGCGCGCGCGCATGGCGGTAAAGGCCGCGTGGCCCGGCGTGTCGATGAAGGTGATCGTCTGGCCGCCGGGCGCAACGACCTGGTAGGCGCCGATGTGCTGAGTGATCCCGCCGGCTTCGCCCGCCACCACGTTTGCGTGGCGGATCGCATCGAGGAGCGAGGTCTTGCCGTGGTCGACATGGCCCATGATCGTGACGATAGGCGGGCGCGGCACGGGCGCGCCTTCCTCGTCGGGCCGATCAAATAGGCCTTCCTCGACGTCGGATTCGGCGACCCGCTTGACCGAATGCCCCATTTCCTCGGCGACAAGCTGCGCGGTGTCGGCGTCGAGCACATCCGTCAGCGTCACCATGCGGCCCTGGCGCATCAAAAGCTTGATCACGTCGACCGCGCGCTCGGACATGCGGCTCGCAAGCTCCTGGATCGTGATCGCCTCAGGCAGCACGATTTCGCGCGCGATTTTCTCTTTCTGTTCCTGCGCGCCATGGCTCTTCAGCCGCTGGGTGCGCCGACGGAACGCGGCGACCGAGCGCGTGCGCTCCTCTTCGCCCGAGGTGGCGCTGGTGACGGTGAGGCGGCCCCGGTTGCGTTGCTCGCCCCCGCGCGGCGGACGCGGCGTCGGGACAATGACCTTTTGCCCCGGCAGGACCAGCGCCGGGCGCCGTATGACGCGCTTGGTTTCCTCCTCCTC
>NZ_JBAURI010000494.1:0-17588 GCF_049581145.1 Bradyrhizobium sp. | reverse complement strand
GCCCGCAGCGTTCCCGGCATTCCGCGGGATGCCGGCGGCCCGGTGTTCCGGGAACCTTGGGAAGCCCATGCCTTCGCGATGGCGCTGACCCTGCACGAGCGCGGCCTGTTCAGCTGGAGCGAATGGGCGGCCGCCCTGGCGGACCAGATCCAGCGCGCGCAGGCGTCAGGCGATGCCGACACCGGCGAGACCTACTACAGTCACTGGCTCGCCACGCTGGAGCATCTGGTCGCCGCCAAAGGCGTCGCCTCCCCGCAGACGCTGGCCCGCTACCGCGATGCCTGGGACCATGCCGCCGACCGTACCCCGCACGGCGCGCCGATCGAGCTGAAGGCGGAGGATTTCGGGCCGAATTCGTAGGCGAGACCCGAATTCAACGATGCCGATCGGCGGTGTCTCATCCGGCATGGTATCCGCCATCGACGTAGAGAATTTCTCCAGTCATGTATGACGACGCATCGCTTGCCAGAAAGAGGTAGGCGCCGGCGAACTCGGCGATTTCGCCGCGCCGTCCCATCGGGGTGCGCGCCATGGCTCGCTGCTGGTAGGGCGCGGCGGGTGTGGGGTCCACGCCGTCCATGACATGTTGATGTAGCCCGGCGCGACCGCATTCACACGCACGCCCCGTTGCGCCCATTCGACACCCAGCGTTCTCACGATCTGGTCGATGCCGCCTTTCGATGCCGCGTAGGGCGCAAGTCCCGGGATGCCGGAGCTGCCGGCGATCGACGACGTGATGATGATGCTGCCCTTGCCGGCGGCGAGCATCGCACGGCCCGCATATTTGGAGCAGAAGTAGGCGCCCTTGAGGTTGACATCGAGGATCCGGTCCCACTCGTCGTGTTCGTAGTCTTCGGCCGGCTTGATCCTGTCGATGCCGGCATTACAGATCATGGTATCGATGCGGCCAAATGTATTCACGGTGTGAACGACGAGCTCTTCGCAGGCGCGCGGATCCGAGACGTCGGCCCGGACGATCTCAACCTGCAATCCCTTGGCGGCCAGCTCGGCCTTCGCGGCGGCCAGTTCTTTGTCATCCCATGACGCAATCACGACCCGTGCGCCCCGCTCGGCAAACATGGCGGCCAAGCCCTTGCCGAGGCCGCGGCTGGCACCGCTGATGCAAACGACGCGGTTTTCGACGCTGAAAAGATCGGTGACGGACATGATAGGTTCTAATGAAATTGGAAATAAGCGGCTGCGAATCTGGCCCATCCACTCAGATCAAGCAACCCGGACTTCTCGGCGCAGCGGTTTGCGGTGATTGTCTGCTAAGATCGCCCCGCATACTCCCGCCAGCCCTTCGCCCGCAGCACGCAGGCCGGGCATTCGCCGCAGCCAAAGCCCCAGTCATGGCGCGTGCCGCGCTCGCCGAGATAACAGGTTTGGGAATGCTCGCGGATCAGGTCGACCAGCGGCGTGCCGCCGAGGTCATGCGCGAGCCGCCAGGTCGCCGCCTTGTCGAGCCACATCAGCGGGGTGTGCAGCTCGAACGGTCTGGCCATGCCGAGATTGAGCGCGGCGTTGAGCGCGCGGATGGTCTGGTCGCGGCAATCCGGGTAGCCGGAATAGTCGGTCTCGCACATGCCGCCGATGATATGCGCGATGCCGCGCCGGTAGGCCAGCGCGGCGGCGAAGGTCAAAAACACCAGGTTGCGTCCGGGCACGAAAGTGTTGGGCAGGCCGTCCGCGCCCATCGTGATAGCGACGTCACGGGTCAACGCGGTGTCGGAGATCTCCGCCAATGTCGCAATTTGCAGCGTGTGGCTGTCGCCGAGCTTCTGCGCCCAGTCGGCGCGCAGCGCCCGGATGCCGTCGAGCAGCCGGTCGCGGCAGGCCAACTCGATCGCATGACGCTGCCCGTAATCGAAGCCGAGCATTTCGACCCTGCCAAAGCGCGCCAGCGCCCAGGCGAGGCAGGTGGTGGAATCCTGGCCGCCGGAGAACAGCACGAGAGCCGTTTGTGATCGAGATGCGTCGTCCATGCGGGATGGCCTTAGCATCGCTCGCGCGCGGACGCCAACCGATGCACATCAGCACTGCGTGACTGGGATCGCGCCGTCTGTTACGGCATGAAGATCGCGTTGCTCGCATCCCAGGACCCCGCAATGACCCCTTCCCGCGACATCTCCCGCCTGCTCGAGATCATGGCGCAGCTGCGCACGCCGGGCAGCGGCTGTCCCTGGGATCTCGAGCAGAATTTCGCAACCATTGCGCCTTATGCCATCGAGGAGGCTCATGAAGTCGCCGAGGCGATTGCGCGCGGCGATCTCGATGACCTCCGCGACGAGCTCGGCGATCTGCTGCTGCAGGTGGTGTTTCACGCCCGCATGGCGGAAGAGCAGAATGCCTTTGCATTCGGCGACGTGGTGGAAGCGATCACCCGGAAAATGATCCGGCGCCACCCGCATGTGTTCGCCGACAAGGACGGCAATCTGACGCCGGCCCATGTCAAGGGCGCCTGGGAACGGATCAAGGCGGAGGAAAAAGCCGAGCGCGCCGCGCGGCGACCCGGGCAGGAACAAGCGGCCGCCTCGCTCTTGTCGGGCGTCAAGGCCGGCCAGCCGGCGCTGGTCCGCGCCATGGAATTGCAGCGCAAGGCGTCGACCGTCGGCTTCGACTGGCACGATCCGCGCGCGGTGCTGCAGAAGATCCGCGAAGAATGCGACGAGATCGAACAAGCGCTCGACGACCACGACGCGGACGAACTCGCCGATGAAACCGGCGACCTGCTGTTCGCACTCGTCAATCTCGCGCGCCACGTCGACACCGATCCAGAGATGGCGCTCCGCCGCACCAACGCCAAATTCGAACGCCGCTTCGCCTATATCGAGCGCGCACTGGCCGCGCAGGGCCGCACGCTGGATCAGGCCACGCTCGACGAAATGGACGCATTGTGGAACGAGGCGAAGGGGAGCGAGGTGAAGGAGCAGGAAATTCCGGCGTCGTCCCGGCCTTGAGCTGGGACCGATACCCACAGGCCGATGTTTTTCAGCATGCTGGGGTGATACCGTGAGCGTAGCAACAAAGGCCGGTGGCTATGGGTCCCGGCCTTCGCGGGGACGACGGCTGATGGTGGTCGCATGAAGCGTTGTTGGGGCATGAGCCATCAAACAGAGACCGTCAACGAATCCGGCCTTGCCGGCCTGCGCTAAACTGATGGCGTCTCGTGCGGCACGGCGTCGAACCGGTTGACGACGATATCTCGCTTGGTCTCGTCGACCCGCACGGTCATGTCGAAGCGGCCGTCATGCAGCTCCTTGTTCAGCACCTCGGCATTGCGATGCAGCCACGAAATGCCGGCGCCGTCTGCGGCGTCGATCGACAGGTCGAGCGTCATGCGGGTCACCGCCAGCCGGTCCTCGATCGCCACCAGCAGCGCGGCGATGCCCTCGCCGGTTTCGGCGGAGACCAGGAAGCACGGCCGTTCCGGCGGCCGGCGCGCGGCGATGTTGCGCAGATTGTCGCGCTCCTCGGGGCCGAAGCGATCGATCTTGTTCCAGACCTCGAGGATGCGGCCGCCGGCCTCGGGATCGATGCCGAGCTGGCGCAGCACGGCGTCGACGTCGCGCTCCTGGGCCTCGGCATCCTCGTGCGAGATGTCGCGGACATGCAGAATGACGTCGGCCTCCTGCACCTCCTCCAGCGTGGCGCGGAACGCAGCCACCAGCTGGGTCGGCAGATTGGAGATGAAGCCGACGGTGTCCGAGAGCATCGCCTTGCCGCCATGCGGCAGGGCCAGCGCGCGCAGGGTCGGATCGAGCGTCGCAAACAGCATGTCGGCGGCCTGCACCTCGGCGCGGGTCAGGCGGTTGAACAGCGTCGACTTGCCGGCATTGGTGTAGCCGACCAGCGCCACCACGCGATAGGGCACCCGCTGCCGGCCGGCGCGATGCAGCCGCCGCGTCGCCTGCACCTTCTTCAGCTCGTTCTGCAGCCTGGTGATGCGCTCGCCGATCAGGCGGCGGTCCGCCTCGATCTGGGTTTCGCCGGGGCCGCCCATGAAGCCGAAGCCGCCGCGCTGGCGCTCGAGATGGGTCCAGGACCGCACCAGGCGGCTGCGCTGATAGTTCAGATGCGCCAGCTCGACCTGCAATGCGCCTTCCTTGGTCTTGGCGCGGCGACCGAAGATCTCCAGGATCAGCCCGGTGCGGTCGAGCACCTTGGTGTTCCAGGCCTTCTCCAGATTGCGCTGCTGGATCGGCGACAGCGCGCAATCCATCACGACGAGCTCGATGTCGTGCCCGGTGATGAGGCCCAGGATCTCCTCGACCTTGCCCTTGCCGAGATAGGTCGCGGGCCGGATCTGGCTGATCGGCGCGATCACGCTGTCCGCGACCGCAAGATCGATGGCACGCGCCAGGCCCGTGGCTTCCTCGAGCCGGGCCTCGAAGCCGCGCAACGAGGCATGATCGTGGCCGTGATCATCCGTTGGCGTGGCGGCCTCGCCGCGGCGCAGCCGCAGATACGGGCCGATGACAATCACCCGCCCGTTCTCTCCGCCTCCCGCCGCCCGCGGACGGTCGGCCTCCCCTTCCCTGATTCGGGGTTCCAATCAGATCACTCTCAAGCCGGAGCATCCTCGCCGCCTTCGAACAACTGGATCGGGGCGCCGGGCATGATGGTTGAAATCGCATGCTTGTAGACGAGCTGCGAATGGCCGTCACGCCGCAACAGCAGGCAGAAATTGTCGAACCAGGTAACAATTCCCTGCAGCTTCACTCCGTTCACGAGGAAGATCGTCAGAGGCGTCTTGGTTTTTCGAACGTGATTGAGGAAGGTGTCTTGTAAATTTTGTGCGCGGTCTGCCGCCATTGTTTTTGTCTCGCGTCTTGTGCTTGTTATTTGTTATATCCGGGTTGCAGCTCTCTTGCGGAGCTCCCTCCGGTTGTCGCCATTCCCTGAGTTCCCCCTCCGGAAACAGCCGACCCGATGATTAGAAGGCAGGCGCGGTTCATAGGCAAGCCGGTTCGGCGCAGCCGACCGCTGCATTTTTCCGTAGAATCACGGAAAACGGACGGAATATCCCAAGGAAATGCGCGTATTCCCGGTTCCGGGACTAACCGACCCCGAGCGCCTTGAGCTTGCGATGCAGGGCCGAGCGTTCCATTCCGACAAATTCCGCCGTCCGCGAGATGTTGCCCGAGAATCGGCTGATCTGCGCGATCAGGTAATCGCGCTCGAACACCTCCCGTGCCTCGCGCAGCGGCAGGCCCATGATGTGCTCGCCATTGTTGCTGGTCGGCATCGCCGGCACCATCGAGCCGACATCCTGCGGCAGCATGTCGGCGGTGATAATGACCTCCGGACCGCCGCCCGCCAGAATCATCACGCGCTCGACATTGTTGCGCAGCTGGCGAACGTTGCCGGGCCAGACATGCGATTGCAGCACCGCCATCGCATCCTGGCCGATCTGCCGCCGCGGCAGGCCGGTGGTGGATGAAATCTGCTCCATGAAATAATCGATCAGTTCGGGAATGTCCTCGCGCCGCTCCGACAGCGGCGGCACCCGGATCGGCACCACCGACAGGCGATGATAGAGATCCTCGCGGAACCGTCCCGCCGAGATCTCCTCTTCCAGATTGCGCGCGGTCGAGGAAATGATGCGGACGTCGACATGGACCTTGGTGGTGCCGCCCTGGCGCTGGAAGGTCTGATCGACCAGCACCCGCAGGATCTTGTTCTGGGTCTCGCGCGGCATGTCGCCGATCTCGTCGACGAACAGCGTGCCGCCATGGGCTTCTTCCAGCGCGCCGGTCTTGCGCGCCTGCTCGCCATTGGACTGTTCGATTCCGAACAGCTCCATCTCCATGCGCTCGGGCGTGATCGCCGCCGCGTTGATGACGACGAACGGTCCATCGGCGCGGCTCGATGCGGCGTGCAGCATCCGCGCCGCGAGCTCCTTGCCGGAGCCGGACGGACCGACGATCAGGATGCGGCTGTTGGCCTTGGCGGCGCGTTCGATGGTCTGGCGCAATTGGTTCATCGCCGGCGAACGGCCGGCCAGGATGTTCGAGGAGGGCGCGAGCTGCTTCAGCTCCCTCACCTCGCGTTTCAGGCGCGAGGTCTCGAGCGCTCGCGTCGCCACCAGGATCAGCCGGTCGGCCTTGAAGGGCTTCTCGATGAAATCATAGGCGCCGCGCTTGATGGCCGCGACCGCGGTTTCGATGTTGCCGTGTCCGGAGATCATCACGACCGGAAGGTCGGGATGGTCGCGCTTGATCTGCTCCAGCAGCTGCAGCCCGTCGAGCTTGCTGCCTTGCAGCCAGATGTCGAGAAATACCAGATTGGGGCGCCGGTTCACGATCTCGGCCAGCGCCGAATCGCTGTCGCGCGCGGTCCTGGTCGAAAACCCCTCGTCGTCCAGGATACCCGCGACCAGTTCGCGAATATCGGCCTCGTCATCGACGATCAGAATGTCACTTGCCATGGATCCCGCCCGCCTTGTCAGCTGCCTGTTGCGGCTTTGATTTTTGTTTCAACATCGGTCGCCTCGACCGGTGCGCCGGGTTCGGCGGCCGGTTGTTTTGTTTCACTGCTCGTTGGCTGTTCGCTCGCGGGCTGTTGGTCGTTGGGCTGTTCGCGATCGGCGGTCGGCTCGGTCTGCTGCTCCTTGGCTTCGACTTTTGCTGCGCGGCCGGAGACCGCGAACCGCAGGCGCATCCAGGCGCCGCGCTGGCCGGACCGGAAGTCCGAGGCATCTTTCAGCTCGATCCGGCCGCCATGGTCCTCGAGCACGCGCCCGACGATCGCAAGCCCGAGCCCGGTCCCCTTCGAGCGCGTCGTGACATAGGGCTCCAGCAGCCGCGCGCGGGCGACCTTGGGCAGGCCGATGCCGTTGTCGATCACATCGATCACGACGTCGTCATGGTCGCGGGCGGCGATGACGTCGATGCGGCCCTTGCCGAGATCCTCGGCCGGCACCGCCTCGATCGCCTCGGTCGCGTTCTTGATGATGTTGGTGAGCGCCTGGGAGATCAGCCGCCGGTCGAATTGCGCGCGCAATGGATCTTCCTTCAGCTCGACCTCGATATCGATGTCGGGATGTCCCACTCTCATCAGGAAGACGGCCTGCCGCACCGTATCGGCGAGGTCCTCGCCTTCGATCACCGGTTTCGGCATCCGCGCGAAGCGCGAGAACTCGTCGACCATCCGCCTGATATCATCGACCTGCCGCACGATAGTGTCCGTGCATTGTTCGAAGACCGCCTTGTCCTCGGTGATGACTCGGCCGAATTTGCGGCGGATTCGCTCCGCCGACAGTTGAATTGGCGTCAGCGGGTTCTTGATCTCGTGCGCGATGCGCCGCGCGACGTCGCCCCAGGCCGAGGTCCGCTGCGCCGACACCAGCTCGGTGATGTCGTCGAGCGTGATGATATAGCTGTCGCGCGACTGGCTGGTTTGCTCGGCGCTGACACGCACGGAGAGATTGCGTTCATGGCCGTCGCGCAGAATGGTGATCTGGCCCTGCACCAGCCGTTGTGTGCCCTCGCGCGCGCTCTTCATCATGTCGTCGAGCTCGGGCAGCACGTCCGACAGCGGATGGTCCAGCGTTTCCGATTCGACGTGGCCGATCAGCTTCTCCGCCGAGCGGTTGAGGATGCCGACGCTGCCGGAGGCGTCGACGCCGATGATGCCGGCGCTCGCCGACGACAGCACCGCCTCGATGAAACGGCGGCGGCTGTCGATCAGGTCAGACGCGTTGACCAGCTCGTCGCGCTGGGTGCGCAGGTCCTGTGTCATCTTGTTGAAGACCTCGCCGAGCCGGGCGAGATCGCCTTCCGACTGGTGCACCGGCACCTGGACATCCAGGTCGCCGGTCGACACCGTGCTGGCGGCACTCATCAGCCGCCGGATCGGCGCCACCAGCCAGTTGGCGAAGTTCAGGCCGATCAGCACCGAGGCCATCAGGATGGTCAGCGCGATTACCGCGAACATTAGCGCGAAATTCACCTGAATGCCGAGCCGGCGCGATTCGATCGCGGCATATTCAGCCGCGCTGGCCTCGGTTTCCTTGAGCTGTTCGACCACGCGCGGATCGAGCTGGCGGGCCACATAGAGGTAGGTGTCGTCGAACGCGCGCAACCGGATCACCGCCGCGACATAGTTCTCCTCCGGCAGCACCGCGATTTCGGGCTTGTCGACGCCGACATTGCTGAGGAAATCCGGCTGCGGCGCTGCGAAGGTCAGCTGAACGCCGGTATCCGCAGTTGCCAGAATGTTGCGGTCCTTGTCGATCAGCATCGCGTCCGGCAGGTTGCGCGCGGCCGCGCTTGCGGTCAGCAATTCCTGAAAGGATTTGGGATCGAGTTCGTAAAGGCGTCGGGCTGTGGCGGGGGCGCGCGAGATGTCGCTGACCATGCCCAGGATGTCGCCCTGGATCAGTTCAGCGTGCTCCTGCATATAGGCGCGGGCGATGGTCACTGAGTTCTGGATGGCCTCACGCGTCGGCCCGGAGAACAGCCGGTCGAGCCCGCGGTCGAGGGTCACGTTGGCCGCGACCGCGACCAGCACCGCCGGCAGCACTGCAATCACCGAGAACAGGCCGACAATCTGGATGTGCAGCCGGGCAGCAGCCCGGCCGCGGCGTCTCGCCTGCATGACCAGCCAGACTTCGTGCAGGATAATCCCGACCAGGAGCAGAATGGTCGCCGCATTGAGCAGCAGGAACGACCTGACGACCAGCGGCGTCGGCTCGATCGGGGTCAGCCCGGTCAAGACCACGAAGGTCAACATCGCAGAGAGCAGCGCAACGGCGACCGCGAACGGCGCCAGCAGCCGCATCAGGGTTCGCCCCCTGGGTTCGGCAACCGACGCGTTGAACGATGCGGCTGAGGTCTCTGCGCTGGTCATTCCGGCAAGGTGATGCTGAGAATCATCTGATCCCGCAAAGTGCGGCGACTGATGCATTCATATCACAATGTTGCCGAATTGCGACAAATCCACGGCGTTTCTTGCTGCCAAAGCACGCAAAAAAGATTGAAGCAGCGCGATCTTGCGGTGTTTTAATACCGTGTCCGGGCCTAGCTCCCGCTGCGGTAGACCTGGATGTCGAGATCCCTGATCTTCTTGCGCAGCGTGTTGCGGTTGAGACCGAGCAGATCGGCCGCGCGGATCTGGTTGCCGCGCGTCGCCGCCAACGCCGCGGTCAACAGCGGCACCTCGATCTCCTTGAGGATGCGGTGATAGAGGCCCGGCGGCGGCACGCCATTGGGAAAGCCCGAGAAATGCGAGGATAAATAGGCCTCGACCGCGCCCCCGAGGTTGTCGATGCCCTGATGCACGGCGCCGCCCGAGTTCACCGCTGGCGGGGCCAGTTCGCCGTCGATGACGGAGGCGGTGATGACATCCTGCGGGTAGAGCGCGGCCAGCCGGCGCGCCAGATTTTCGAGCTCGCGGACGTTGCCGGGCCAGCGATGCTGCTTCATTCGCTCCAGCGCCAGCGCGTCGAGCTTCTTCGGCGGCAGCCCGTCCTTCTCGGCAAGCGCGAAGAAATGCCGCACCAGGTCCGGCAGGTCTTCGATGCGCTCGCGCAGCGGCGGCAGCCGCAGCGGCACCACATTGAGGCGGAAGAATAGGTCTTCGCGGAACAGGCCCTGCTGAATCAGGATGCGCAGGTCCTTGTTGGAGGCCGCTACGATCCGCACATCCGTCTTGATCGGGGTGCGGCCGCCGACCGTGGTGTATTCGCCCTGCTGCAGCACGCGCAAGAGCCGGGTCTGCGCCTCCATCGGCATGTCGCCGATCTCGTCGAGGAACAGCGTGCCGCCTTCGGCCTGCTCGAAGCGGCCTGAGGCGCGGGTGTTGGCGCCGGTGAACGCGCCGCGTTCATGGCCGAACAATTCGGATTCGATCAGGTCGCGCGGGATCGCCGCCATGTTGACGGCGACGAACGGACCGTTGCGCCGCTTGCCGTAGTCATGCAGCGCACGTGCGACCAATTCCTTGCCGGTGCCGGATTCGCCGGAAATCATCACGGTGAGGTCGGTCTGCATCAGACGCGCCAGCACGCGGTAGATTTCCTGCATCGCCGGCGAGCGGCCGACCAGCGGGATCGAATCGAATTCGTTTTCTTCCGCCGGGTGGGCGGCGCGTTCCTTCGGCTCGGCCAGCGCGCGGCCGACGATGGCGATCAGTTCCTTGAGGTCGAACGGCTTGGGCAGATATTCGTAGGCGCCACGCTCCGAGGCCCGGATCGCCGTCATGAAGGTGTTTTGCGCGCTCATGACGATGACCGGAAGATTCGGCCGCATCTTCTTGATCCGCGGCAACAGATCGAAGGCGTTCTCGTCCGGCATCACCACGTCGGTGATAACGAGATCGCCCTCGCCCTGGCTGACCCAGCGCCACAGCGTCGCGGCATTGCCGGTGAGGCGGACTTCATATCCGGCGCGCGACAGCGCCTGGTTCAAGACCGTCCGAATGGCGGTGTCGTCATCGGCGACGAGAATGCTACCTGCAGGCATTGTTGTTCCTCATCTTGTGCCCTGTGAGGCGTGCAACGGCGTCCCCGAAACGTCATCGCGACTGGATTGATCATGGTGTTTGGTGCTGTTGTACATCGGCAGCAGCACGCGGAACGTCGTCTTGCGCGGTTGCGACTCGCACTCGATGATGCCGCCGTGATCGCCGACGATCTTGGCGACCAGGGCAAGCCCAAGCCCGCTGCCGGTCGGCTTGGTTGTGACGAAGGGGTCGAACAGGTTCGGCAACAGGTCCTCGGGCACCCCGGGGCCGTTGTCCTTGACGCAGAATTCGAGCGGCAGCGACACCCGCGATTTCTTGCCGGGCACCGACAGCCGGACGCCGGGACGAAACGCGGTGGTCAGCTGAATCTCCGCATCGG
Organism: Bradyrhizobium sp.; assembly: GCF_049581145.1. Lineage (GTDB taxonomy): Bacteria > Pseudomonadota > Alphaproteobacteria > Rhizobiales > Xanthobacteraceae > Bradyrhizobium. The sequence continues at coordinate 6,742 of NZ_JBAURI010000494.1, read as the reverse complement.
TGCCGAGATCGACCACGGCCTCCGCGGCGTTCTTAACCAGGTTGAGAAACACCTGGATCAACTGGTCCTGGTTGGCCAGGACCGGCGGCAGCGACGGATCGTACTCCTCGACGAAGCGGACGTTGCGGGCGAAACCCGATTGCGCCAGCCGCTTGACGTGATCGAGCACCGAATGGATGTTGACCGGGCCGCGCGCCACCGGGCGGTCGTCGCCGAACACTTCCATGCGGTCGACCAGCGTCACGATGCGGTCGGCCTCGTCGCAGATCAGCCGGGTCAGCATGCGGTCCTCGGATGACGCCGCCTGCTCCAGCAGTTGCGCCGCGCCGCGGATGCCGGATAGCGGGTTCTTGATTTCATGCGCCAGCATGGCGGCGAGCGCGATCACCGAGCGCGCGGCGCTGCGATGCGTCAGCTGGCGATCCATCTTGTCGGCGATGGTGCGTTCCTGCAGCATCACGACGATATGACCGGGACGTTCGGTCAGGGGCGCGACATGCAGGTCGACCTGGCGGTCGCCTCCCATCCGCGGCGTGCCCAGATCGACCTTGTATTCGTTGACCGGCGAGGCGCTCGCACGCACCTGGTCGATCAGCGCCAGCAACGGGCTGCCGAACGGCACCAGCTCCTTCAGCGATTGACGCCGCAAAAATTGGGTCGAGATCTCGAAGAAGGATTCGGCGGCCATGTTGGCGTCGACGATCTTGCCGTCGGGCCCGATCAGCAGCACGGGATTGGGCAATGCGTTCAGAATCGCCTCGCTGTGGTCGGAGGCAAGCGTCTTGCGATGGTCTGCGGCCGTGGTCATGCAGCGGCACTCCATGCAAAGTCATCGTATGCATCGCCGAGAGCCTGATGCACCCAATGAGGGTCCTCCGACGTCAGGATCTTCTCGCGCCAGGCCTTCAGCCGTTCGGCGGGGGCCCGGCCAGCCTGGGCTGCGATGTCGAGCGCCCAGCCGAGATGCTTGCGGGCATGGCGCAGACCGACGCGCAGTCCGTAGTGACTGCAAACCTCGTCATGGAGCGTGCGGACATAGCCGAGCTGCTGGACCAGCGCCGGCGCGGCCTCGAGCGGTCCGTCGTCGAGACGGCGTCCGATCTGGCCGGGCAGCCAAGGCTGGCCCTGCGCACCGCGCCCGATCATGACCGCGTCGGCGCCGGACGCCTCGAGCGCCTGCAACGCAGTCTCATATGAGGTAATGTCGCCATTGACGACCAGCGGGATCGAGATCGCATCCCTGACCGCGCGCACCGCATCCCAGTCAGCCTCGCCTTTGTAAAACTGGCAGCGGGTGCGGCCGTGCACGGTGATGAGCCGCACGCCCGCGGCCTGTGCACGCCGCGCCAGCTCGGCCGCGTTGCGCGCGCGATCGTCCCAGCCAAGCCGCATCTTCAGGGTCACGGGCACCGTGACGGCCGACACCGTGGCCTCGATCAGCCGCTCGGCATGATCGAGATCGCGCATCAGCGCCGAGCCGGACTGGCCGCCGGTCACATGCCGCGCCGGACAGCCCATGTTGATGTCGATGATGTCGGCGCCGGCCTGTTCCGCGATCCGGGCGCCCTCGGCCATCCAGCGGGCCTCGCATCCAGCAAGCTGGACGACATGTGGCCCGATACCGGCAGCTTCGCACCGCAACCTGGAGATCGGGCGACCGTTCACGAGATCGTCGCTCGCGGTCATTTCGGAGACGACCAGACCAGCCCCCAGCCGCGCAACCATGCGTCGAAAGGGTGCATCCGTGATACCTGACATAGGCGCAAGGAAAACCCGATTGGCGATCTCAATATCGCCTATTTTCAATGGCTTACAGCGTGGAGGTCCCAGGCCGGTCACGAAAATCTCGTTCTCCTGGCAGGCGCGGCATTGCGACCGCCGACTCGCATTTTGAGCACAAATCTTGTGCAGTCAAGTTTCATGCCTACAGTTTAGACAATTCCTGTGATCTTGCAAGTGCAGTGCAACACGAATGGCTTTTCCCACAGCTATCAGGAATCACTCTGTTTTCCTGGGCCGGGCGTGATAAGGGCTTTCCCCGCTCCAGGCTTCCATCACCAGTAAATTGAGTCGCATGGCTAATTCTGCACGGACCGCAGCCATCCTCGTCGCCGCCGGCCGCGGGCTGCGCGCTGGCGCGGGAGGTCCCAAGCAATACCGTTCGATCGGCGGCCAGACCGTCATCTTCCGTGCCATGGAGCCGTTCTGCCGGCATCCGCAGGTATTTGCCGTGCAGCCGGTGCTGAATCCCGACGACACCGAGATGTTCAACGCGGCGACGCGCGGCCTCGCCCACGCGCCGCCGACCAGAGGCGGCACGACGCGCCAGGCCTCGGTGCATGCCGGGCTCGAGGCGCTCGCCGATCAGAAGCCGGAGACCGTTCTGATCCACGATGCGGCGCGGCCGTTCGTCTCCCAGGCCATGATCTCGCGCGCGATCGCGGCCGTGGCGCGCACCGGGGCCGCGATCCCGACGGTTGTCGTCGCTGATACCATCAAGCTGGTCGACGGCAATGGCGATGTCGAGGCCACGCCCGAGCGCGCGCGGCTGCGCATCGCGCAGACACCGCAGGTGTTTCGCTTCGACGCGATCCTCGAGGCGCATCGCCGCGCGGCGCGCGAGGGCCGGCAGGATTTCACCGACGATGCCGCGCTTGCGGAGTGGGCGGGATTGACGGTCGCAACCTTTGAGGGCGATGTTGCCAACATGAAGCTCACCACACCCGAAGACTTCGTGCGCGAGGAAGCCCGCCTCGCAAGCTCGCTCGGCGATATCAGGACCGGCACGGGCTACGACGTCCACGCCTTCGGCGACGGCGATCATTTGATGATCTGCGGCGTGCGCGTGCCGCATACGCGCGGCTTCCTCGCCCATTCCGACGGCGATGTCGGCCTGCATGCGCTGGTCGACGCCATCTTGGGCGCGCTCGCCGACGGCGATATCGGCTCGCACTTTCCGCCCAGCGATCCCAAGTGGAAGGGCGCTTCCTCCGACCGCTTCCTGAAATATGCCGTTGACCGCGTCGCCGCGCGCGGCGGCCGCATCGCCAATCTCGAGGTCACGCTGATCTGCGAACGCCCGAAGATCGGCCCGTTGCGCGACACCATGCGCGCCCGGATTGCCGAGATCACGGGCGTGGACGTGTCGCGCGTGGCGGTGAAAGCGACGACCAGCGAGCGGCTTGGCTTCACCGGCCGCGAGGAAGGGATCGCTGCGACCGCGGGCGCCACGATCCGACTGCCATGGGACAACCCTTTGGACACTTCCTGGGACGCCAAAGGCGGGAGCGCCTGACATGAGCGGCAGCGACGCTCGCGCCCTCTCCCGCTCGCTGCTTGATCTGTGCCGGATGCGCAAACTGACCATCGCGACCGCGGAATCCTGCACCGGCGGCCTGGTGGCCGGGGCGCTCACCGACATCCCCGGCTCCTCCGATGTCATCGACCGCGGCTTCGTCACCTATTCCAACGAAGCCAAGCGCGCGATGCTCGGGGTCAACGCGACGACGCTTGCGACCTTCGGCGCCGTCTCCAAGGAGACCGCGACCCAGATGGCGATCGGCGCGCTGGAGCGGGCCGACGTCGATCTGGCGGTCGCCATCACCGGCATCGCCGGTCCCGGCGGCGCGGCGCCCGGCAAACCCGTGGGCCTGGTGCATTTCGCAGTTGCCGCCCGCGACGGCCGCATCCTGCATCGCGAACACCGCTTCGGCGCGATCGGCCGCAGCGCGGTACGCCAGCGTTCGGTGGTGGAAGCGTTGCGCATGCTGACGGAATTGGCGCGCGGCCCGCAGGTCAATGCAAAACCGCGCCGCGAAGCCGCAACCCGGTTGCGTCCGCGCGTAGCACGCAGCCCGCGGCGCCTCGCGGCGAAGCGAAGGCGACCGCCAAGGGCGTGATTGAAGGGCGTGATTCAAGGGCGTGATTCGTTGGTTTGATGCCGCAGTCTTGAAATCACGGGGTCTTGATGGTCAGTCGGCGTGTGACCAGTCTCTGGTATGGTGCGGGCCAAGTGGCATTGGAGCTGATCCGATGGACGCCCTGTTGATCGTCGGCATGATCGGCTCGATCTATGTTGCCGGCTGGTTGGCCGAGCATCGCGGACGCAGCTTCAAGATCTGGGCGTGGATCGCCGCTTTCATCGGCCCCCTCGCCTTTGTGGTGCTGCTGTTCCCCAACCTGCGCCGCAGGAACAGTTCGTAAGGTGATGGGAGGCGACCCGTCCGCCGGAGCTGGGAGCCAAGGCGGAAGCCGGAACGCGCCATCTCGAGCATGCACCTTCGTCGCTGGCCCCACCCATCCCGCATCACGAGCCTGACGGTGACGGCAGCACCTACGCTGGAGAGCCGGAGATCCTCTTCGCACTGCAACGCATCCAAGTCGCCGCTGGGTCCCCCCACTCGATGAAGGCGTAACCCGCCATCCCAACGACGAGCTCCGATCGAACTGAAGCACGTCCAGTCGCACGGCGGGATTTTTCAATAAGTCCCGCCCTCGTCTTGTCAGGACGCCATTGCTGAGCCTGCTGCACAAGCCGCTTCAGCGTGGCGGTTTCCCGTCTTCAGGCTATCGAAGCGCACAATGTTATAGTGCGCAGTTGGGTTGCGGCTGCTGCCCCGATCGCGGGCCGTCGAGCTGCTTCATGCCGCAGTGCAAGTGTGCGCGTTGATTTATCGCAATGCGACTCAAGGCCGGCTTCTTTTCTCAGTACGGCGTTGCTGCAATGCGATGGTGGATGCATGTCGGATGCGCGGCAACACCGAGCCGTAATGTTACCGTGAGCGATAACTTTTGTTCAGTTTCCTCTTTAGTTGCGGAGATCGGACTCGTATGTTCGCCGCCTTTCCGAAGAACAAGGTTCGACAAGAAAGGGGATTGTCATGAGCCGGAATGATACCAAGCACTCCGATAATTCTGTGAAGGCGGTCATTACCGCTGCCTATCAAGGCGACGTCAAAACGATCTTGGCGCAGCTTGGCGAGGGAGCCGATGTCAACGCGCGCGATTGCGATGGCGACACCGCACTGATGCTTGCCGCCGAACGCGGCCATATCGAACTGGTGAAGGTGCTTCTCAAGAACGGAGCCGATGTCAACGCCAGGAACCATGATGGCGAGACCGCGCTGGCGCGCGCGGCGGAGAATGGCCTGACGGCGGTCGTCAAACTTCTGCTCGCTCATCACGCCGACGGCAACGCAGCCGACCTCGTCGACTGCACGCCCCTGATGCGGGCCGCGTATCGCGGTCACATTGATGTCGTGAACGAGTTGCTTGCCGATGGAGCCGATGCGGCTGCCCGCAATGCACTCGGCAACACGGCCGGGATTCTCGCAGCACATAATGGTCACGGCAAGGTCGCAAGCCTGCTGCGGAAAGCCGATGCCGTCGGCTTCCTCGACTCGGGCCGCCCCAGGCTGCGCGCTGCCCGCCGCTAACCCTCACCAGGCAGCACCATTCCGCCGACGAGGTCACCGTTGACGAAGGTCATCGAACGCAGCGCGCCCTTGATGCGCACTCGCGCGAGCGGGGCAAAGAGCTATGCCGTCGTCGCGATTACCATCCACCGTCATCGTGACGATAGTCGTGCTGCGCCTCACACGGACATCTTGAGCCTGCCTCGTCTGGCCTTTGGTCCAAGGGCGGTATTTTGCTGCGTGTCCATGCACGCCACCACGCTCGGGACCCGATAATTTTACCACGATATCGGCGCCCACGCGCCTTGCCGGTAATCGGTCACGAGCGGGCGGGGTTCCGACGGCTCGGATATACCAGGCAAGCCGGCGCTGGGCAGCACCGCGCTTGCGCGGCTCGCGGAAACCTGAATGATTTAAACCGTCGTCCTGACGGACCAATGGATCGCGGTGCGTCCAGTGCCGACCGCTATTGGAGATCCTATGGACATGTCGACGCTCGCCCCGCATGGCGCGTGCCTGTTGTGGAAGCCGGAATTGATCTGGCTGAATGCCGCTTCCGATGCCCTGACCGCCGGCGCCCTGTTTACCACCACTTTCGTTCTGGTGTTCTTCGTCTGGCGGCGCCGGCGCGATGTCATGTTCCGCAGCGTGTTCTGGGCATTTTCGATCTTCGTTGGGGTCTTCGGGGTGACCCGCCTGTTGTCGATCCTGACCTTGTGGGTACCTGCTTACGGCATCGAGGGCGCCATCAAGGGCGTCCTGGCGCTGATCTCGATAGGGATTACCGCGGGACTGCTGCTGCTGTTGCCGCGCATCCTGGTGCTGCCAACACGGATTCAACTTCAGCAGGCCTATGTGGCGCTCGAGGAGGAAGTCCGGCAGCGCCGCAAGGCCGAGGCCATGGTGCAACGTTTTCGCGAGATCGAAGCCACCGAGGCCCAGGTCCGGCAGGCGCAGAAGATGGAAGCGATCGGCCAGCTCACCGGTGGCGTGGCCCATGACTTCAACAACATCCTCACCGTGATCACCGGAACCATCGAAATCCTTGCCGAGGCCGTCAAGAACAATCCGCAGCTCGCCCAGATCACCAACATGATCGCCGCCGCGGCGGCGCGGGGCGCCGACCTCACCCAGCATCTGCTGGCCTTCGCCCGCCGTCAGCCGCTGCAGCCGCACAGCGTCGACATCAACGCTCTGGTCATCGAGGCCGCGCGGTTGCTGCGGCCGACGCTGGGCGAACAGATCGAAATCGAGTCGATGCTGGCGCATGATTGCGCGCCGGCCCTGATCGATCCAAGCCAGCTCTCGACCGCGATCCTGAACCTCGC